>CANRHG010000143.1 GCA_947630385.1 uncultured Eubacteriaceae bacterium | reverse complement strand
GCGCGGAGTGCCCCGCGCAGCTGGTGCGCCACCTTGTCCATTTCGCCTCCCGGGACGCGATGGACATCGAAGGGCTCGGTCCAAAAGTCGTAAAACAGCTTTTGGATAATAACCTGATCTCCATCGTCACCGACATTTACGACCTGCATGAGCAAAGAGAGAGCCTACTAGCGCTCGAAAAGATGGGAAAGAAGAGCGTGGACAATCTCCTTACCGCGATCGAAGCATCGAAAAAGCGTCCGGCCGGAAAAGTTCTCTACGCGCTCGGGATACCGCTCATCGGGGAACGGGCCTCAAGACTGCTTACCGAGCATTTCTCGATTGCCGATCTTGAGACGGCAAGTGTCGAAGACATCGAAGCCGTCGACGGGATCGGGACGAAAATGGCCGAAAACATCGTAGACTTCTTTGCCACCCCCTCGAACCAGGCGATCGTAAAGCGCTTAAAAGAGCTCGGGCTCGAATTTGAGGCTCAGGTTCAGCGCTCGCAAAAACTTAAGGGTAAAAAGATCGTCGTAACGGGAACGCTTAAAAACTACGGGCGAAAAGAGATCAAAGAGCTCCTACAGTCGCACGGAGCGAGCGTGACGGGGAGCGTGAGCCGGAAAACGGATTACGTGGTCGTCGGCGAGAACCCCGGAAGCAAAGCGAAAAAAGCCGAAGAGCTAAAAATCCCGATCCTAAGCGAAAGCGAGCTCGAAAATCTGATAAAATAAGACTACCAGGCCGGTTCAACCGGTCTTTTTTTAAGATAATGAAAATTTCAAAAGATGAAGTAAAATACGTCGCTGGTCTGGCACGGATCAGTTTTGACGAAGATGAAATAGACAAGCTGCAAAGCGAACTCTCGGCCGTGCTCGAATACGCCGACGCGTTAAACAAGGTAGATACGGAAGGTGTCGCTCCGACCGAGCACATCCTGCCGATAAAAAACGTCTTCCGTAAGGACGAAGCAAAGGAGTCTCTACCGCTGGAGGAAGTCTTTAAAAACGCGCCGGATACGGAAGCCGGGGGCTTTAAAGTACCGAAAGTCATCGAATAATGAGTGAAATAATTACAAAAAGCGTAAAAGAGCTCAACAAGGCCCTTAGCGATGGGGAGCTGAGCTCGAGCGAGATCACCCAGGCCTTTGTCGATAAAATAAAAGAAGACGACGATACCTACGAAGTCTTCTTAACTAAGACCTTAGACGAGGCTCTAAATGAGGCTAAAGCTTTTGATGAAAAAGGCCAGGCCCCGAGAACGATCGTCGACGGACTGCCGTACGTGTTAAAAGATAACATCGTCACCAAAGACATCCGTACGACGGCGGCCTCGAAAATTTTGGACAATTTTATCCCACCGTATGACGCGAGCGTTTACGAGGATTTAAATGAAGACGGAGCCATCCTACTCGGAAAGGTCAACATGGACGAGTTCGCGATGGGTTCCTCGACCGAAAACTCCGCTTACCGAAAGACGAAAAACCCGTGGGATCTTACCCGTGTCCCGGGTGGATCTTCGGGCGGATCGGCCGCGGCCGTTAGCGCCCACCTCGCGCCGTTCGCGCTGGGTTCCGACACCGGAGGCTCGATCAGACAACCGGCGGCGTACACGGGTGTGGTCGGCGTAAAACCGACCTATGGGCTCGTATCGCGATATGGGCTCATCGCCTTTGCTTCGTCGCTCGATCAGATCGGGACCTTTACGAACACCGTCGAAGACGCGGCCCTGATTTTGTCGCGTATCGCCAAAAACGACAAGAAGGACTCGACGAGTTTTAGCGGGACCTATCCGGATTTTATAAAGGACCTCGAAGCCCCGCTAACCGGACGGACGATCGCCGTGGTTCCGGCGTTTGAAGAAGGCCTACAGGACGAGATAAGAGATAGCCTGAAAGAAGCGATCGATGTTTATAAAGACTTGGGCGCTGAGATCGTCGAGGTCGATTTTAAACTGCTCGAACAGGCCCTGTCGGCTTACTACATGATCGCTTCGGCCGAAGCCTCGTCCAATCTCGCGCGTTACGACGGGGTCCGTTATGGGGTCAGGGCCCAGGACTACGACGGGCTCGTCGATATGTACGTAAAGACCCGGACCGAAGGTTTTGGGCCGGAAGTTAAACGCCGGATCATGCTCGGAACCTACGCCCTGTCTTCGGGTTATTACGACGCCTTTTATAAAAAAGCCATGCAGATCCGTACGCTGGTCGTAAACGAGTACGATAAGATCTTTAAAAAAGCCGACTTGCTACTCACCCCGACGACGGCTACGACGGCCTTTAAATTCGGGGAGCGTTCGGATCCGATTGAAATGTACCTTAGCGACTTGTATACGATCCCGGCCAACATCTCGGGGATCCCCGCGCTGTCGATGCCGGCGGGGCTCGATAAAAACGGACTGCCGATCGGACTACAGCTGTCGGGACCGGCCTTATCGGAAGGCCTACTCTTTAACGCGGCCCACGCTTATGAAAAAGTGACGGGAAACGAAAAACTAGAAAGATAATTATGGATTACGATATCGTTATAGGAATGGAAATACACGCGGAGCTGGCGACAAAGTCAAAGATCTTTTGCTCCTGCTCGACGGAGTTTGGAGCCGAGGAAAACACCCACGCCTGTCCGGTTTGTCTCGGACTTCCCGGGGTACTTCCGGTGATCAACGAAAAAGTCGTCGAATACGCCGCGAGAGCGGGACTGGCCCTCAATTGCGAAATCGCCAATTTCTCGAAGATGGACCGAAAGAATTACTTCTATCCCGACCTGCCCAAAGCCTACCAGACCTCCCAGTTTGACCTGCCGATCTGCACGGGCGGTACGGTTGAGATCGACGTCGATGGTGAGACGAAACCGATCGGGATCACCCGGATTCACATTGAAGAAGACGCGGGGAAACTCCTTCACGAAAGCGCCGACGGAACGCTCGTCGACACCAACCGTTGTGGCGTTCCCCTAATTGAGATCGTCACCGAGCCGGACATCACGAGCGCGGAAGAAGCGAAGATTTTTGCCGAAAAGATCCGAAATACCTTGGAATATACCGGCGTTTCGGATTGTAAGATGGAAGAAGGCTCGATCCGTTTTGACGTCAACCTCTCGGTCAAACCCAAGGGGAGCGACACGCTCGGGACGCGAACGGAGATGAAAAACCTAAACTCGTTTAGAGCCTTAGAACGTGCCATCCAGTACGAGGCGCGCCGCCAGATCACCGAGCTTAAAAAAGGCCATCCGATCATCCAGGAAACCAGGAAGTGGGACGACACCAAAGGCGTGAGTTCTTCGCTGCGTTCCAAAGAAGAAGCCCACGATTACCGCTACTTCCCGGAACCGGATCTGGTCCCGATCGTACTGACCGACGAACAGATTCAAAAATTTAGGGACGAACTGCCCGAACTTCCGGAACAAAAGAGAGCGCGTTATATCAAAGAATACAACCTACCCGAATACGACGCGGGCGTTCTTACGAGCTCAAAAGATACCGCCCGCTTTTTTGAAGAAACGGTCGCGTTAATCGACAAGCCCAAAGCCGTATCCAACTGGCTCATGGTCGAGATCCCGCCACACCTTAAAGAAGCCGAGATCACGATCAACGAACTTCCGTTTGAGCCCAAAGACCTCGCAGAACTCATCGCCATGATCGAAGATGGTACCATCAGCGGGAAAATCGCCAAGAAAGTACTTACGGAAATGTTTAAGGGTGAGAAGGCACCAAAGGCAATCGTCGAAGAAAAGGGATGGGCCCAGATGTCGGACGCTTCCGAGTTAGAAGGGATCATCGAAAAAATCGTCGAAGAAAATCCCAAGTCCGTAGCCGACATCGCTTCGGGCAACGAAAAGGCTTACGGTTTTTTAACCGGTCAAGTCATGAAAGCCACCAAAGGGCAAGCCAACCCGAAACTTGCCAATGAAATCATCCGCAAGAAAGTGAAGGAAAAAATTGGATAGACCGGACGGACGTAAAAAAGACGAACTCCGCCCGGTGAGTATCGAGCGCGACTTTATCAAAACGGCCGACGGTTCGGTACTCATAACGGTAGGGGACACAAAAGTGATCTGTACGGCCAAAGTCGAGGACAAAGTTCCACCTTTTTTAAGAGGTCAGGACAAAGGCTGGGTCACGGCCGAATACAGCATGATCCCGTCTTCGACACAGATACGTAAAAGTAGGGACCGTGGCCGCTCAAGTATCGACGGGCGAAGCGTTGAGATCCAGCGCCTGATTGGGCGCGCACTCAGGTCGGTCATCGACCTTGAAAAACTCGGTGAGCGTACGATCTGGGTCGACTGCGACGTGATCCAGGCCGACGGCGGAACAAGAACCGCTTCGATCACCGGAGCGTACGTGGCCCTTCGCGACGCCATAAATAAACTCATCGAAAGCGGAGATTTGGCCGAAAATCCCATCAGCTCTCCCGTTGCCGCCGTTTCGGTGGGCGTTCCGGCAGAGAGCGACGAAGCGCTTCTCGATCTTTGTTATTTAGAAGACAGCGGAGCCCAGGTCGACATGAACGTCGTCATGAACGGGAACGACGAGATCATCGAGATCCAGGGAACCGGAGAGGAGCGCCCGTTTGGGATCGACGAACTAAACGAACTACTCGACTTAGCCCGAAAAGGGATCAAAGAACTGCACCAGGTCCAGGAGAATGCTTAAGAAAGTAAACAGGCCTACGGTCATTTTGGCTACGCACAACAAACACAAAGCCCGTGAGATCGAAGAAATGCTCGAAAACAGCTTTGAGGTCAAGACCATGGGAGACTACGGGCTTACCGATGAGATCGTCGAAGACGGAGAGACGATCGAAGAAAACGCCGATATAAAAGTAAAC
>CANRHG010000142.1 GCA_947630385.1 uncultured Eubacteriaceae bacterium | reverse complement strand
GGCGTAGAAGTCGAAACGGACGTTCACGTCACCGACATCGGTTGGATGAACAACATCGCCGACGGGACTTACGCCGGAACGATGGGAAGAAACCTTCAGGTCCAGGCCGTAAGGCTGAGACTGACCGGTCCGAACGCGCCAAACTATAGGATCGAATACAACGTCCACGGCCGAAACTACGGCTGGCAGGGATGGACCTCCCAGGGACAGGAAGCCGGGACCACCGGTCAGAACCTCCCGCTTGAAGCCATCCAGATCCGTATCGTGCCGGCTTAATAGGTTTTTTTAATTAGACTTCGTCTAAGTTTTAGATAGATAGTTTAAGGCAGTCCTTTCTGTCTAACTTTATTGGCTTATAAATAGGGCTGAACCTTTGTTCCACATTTTCCGGCCCTATTTATAGAGGACGCGTAAAACCGTCCGTATAAATTCCCTTTATCCGAAGATCTAAACTTCTTCTTATACGGGTTTAGGTCTTTGGATTTCGTTAAAAAAATTTAATACTACTAGAGTGGTCGGAAGAGTTAAAGATTTTGATTTTACTCTATAAGGATTATTCTTTGAAATTAAGTTTTCGGCTCCTTATTTAAAGTCTTATAAGCATAATTTTAAAGTTTTTTATTTAAAAAGTTTTCGGCTAAGCGGTTATATGAAAACTGGATATTATCTTTATCCTCAGCATTTTAAAGTTTTGAGATGATTAAGTTTTGAAGATTTTTCTCATTTCTGACCCTTTAATCGATTTTACCTAAGGGAAAGGATAGTATTATCCTGTTTCAGTTTGGAGAGCTACTTTAGTTGAGAGCTTAGATTTAATTTAAGAAAGGAAAAGCGTGAAAGAACGTTTTAGAAATATTTCGTTAACGATTTTTGCTGCCTTACTCTTGATTTTTACTTTTGGTACAGACGGGATAGCAGCAGATTGGGGTACCGGGAGTGCCTCTGAGTATAACATTTACAATTATAATGGGAATGGCACTACTGTAAAACTTAGTAGTGTCATTGGATCAAGTAATAAAGTTTATACGGGAAGTTCTGATCAATTTGCTTTTGGACTCCCCGATGACTTTCAGAGTGGGGACTGGCTTGTTATATCTAACGGGAATAAATTTTCCGCAGGGCAGATGACCATAGATACCGGTGAGACGGTAAATATTCTGAGGAATGGTAATGAGTCTAATGTAAATGTAGTATCGGTTCCTAACAGTAACGACCCGACGATAGATCTTGACGGGACTTTGAATTTCTATGGCTCGGGTAAGAATACGAATAATTATAATTTCCAATTTGAAAGCGGTAATAACATTAGTGGGGACGGAGATCTAAATATATATTCTGGAAAATTTCAAATTTTAAGGTCAACCACTGATGCTGTCGTTATCGATGACCTCCATAGCCTTCAGGTTTTGGGTGGACAGCTATCCCTTACGGGAAGTACTGGGGCTTTCGTAGGCTCTGTTCCTATTACCATAACTAATGGGATTGTTCACGCGAGGAATGGTGATCCGCGGGTAGTTCAGCCGTTAGGAGGTGAAACGGTTCTAGTAGATGGGAATGCTTTGGTATTTGCCCAGATTCCTGGCGCTACTATTAATAGCGGAATAGTGATTCAAGATGGAAATTATAACTCGACCGGGAAGAATCCTCTTTATCCTACGCAGCCAGGCGGTCAATTTACTGGAACCGCGACCGTTTACGGGAACGTCGTCGCCGATTGGGGTAGCACGAGCGATAATTTTGCCGTAGGCAATTTAGTAGTTCCAGCAGGATATTCTTTAACGCTTAGTAACGGCCAAGATATTCAGTATACCGGCTCTGCCAGGGTTAATGGCTCAGTTACTGTAGGAAGCGGTAGCACACTCACAGCCTATACGGGGAATGGATATTCACCTTCTACTACCGTTACGGGGAGCGTCTCAACAACGGGTACTGGAAGCTTTAGTTATCCAGCAGGGACGATTTCCGGTGGAGGTAGAGTCCCCATTTCAAGTGTTCAAATTGACGGTCATGAAGGTTTTTACTCGAGTTCGGTGACTTTAGATTCTCAGGGAACCGCGTCTGATACTCTTTCTAGTATTGCTGGTGTAGTAAATCAGTTTTTTACAGCCACAGAACAGAACGTTCAGTTTATCGATTTAGGGAATAATAATTGGATTCTGGGGGTTCAAGGTACAGGGGATAATGCGCCTACAACAGTGTTACTCCCGGATCTTTCATCAACTTACATTAACTTTATTGGTTGGTTAATTCTTCCAGGTGGGACTCAAACTCAATTGGCATCGGCTAAAGCGTTATCAGGCGAGGGACCGCTCTCTCGGACCATTAGTTTAGATGGCAATACTATTGCTGAGGCTCTTTTTGCTGGGGGGACGCCCTATACAGATAGCAATAACGATTATAAAAATGTACTCTCAGTCAGCCTGACACAAGATAATCTTTACTATTATAACGGTAAGGATATTCAACAAAGTTATGATATAGGATTTAATACAGTTCCGAGTGGAGTACCTGCCTCTAACTTCAAATGGACGCTTCAGGGAGCTCAAACCGTAACCTTTGATTATGATACGCCAGCTCAAGGGTCAACGGCTCCTCTAGTGATGACGGGTTATATAAATCTGGATCAAAAAATCGAGTCGTTATGGACTTTAACTTTTGAAAACGGAGGGTATGGTCCCGGAACTCTGTCATATTCGGGGACTCAACAAAACGGCGGTCTAGCAGCGATCGGCACATACAAACTGGTTGCGGAATCTCTAGGACCTATTTCAGAGACAAATGCAAATAAAGCCACAGCTACTTCGGGTACGATTACGGTCTCTAATTCAAACGTTCAAAGCGTTTATCTGACCCGCGGAACAAACCGTCCTTCAGGGAACATTGAAGTCAATATGGACACCCAAAAGACCCTCCAGTTTGGCTATCAGGCTTTCACCGGCCCGAACGGAACAGGCTCACAAGTCACCAACATCCCACCGGTTTACAATTTAAGTCTTGTTAAAAACACCTCTGGGACACAACTGGAACAAGATGCCTCCCGTTACGCTTATATCAACGACGAAGGTCTTATTACGTTCTTACAACCCACACCAATTGACACCTATCTACTGGTTAGTGTGTCTGTTGGTGGAATCGTTTCATCGAACCAGGTTACGGTCACTGTTGAGTCGGATCTTATTAATACGGACTTGACGGATCTTGGCGTGAAACTTGAAACCGTCAATATTGCGCCGAACACGTTCGATCCGGCCTATGGAACTAATGTAACCCCGGGAGGGACTACCCCTAGTAATAATCCTACAGTAGGAGCCTATCTACTCTATCACAACATCGTTCCTGAACCAGCAACGGCTGAATTTGATTACGATGATTTGACCTTTACTTCGAGTAACGCGAATCTCCCGATTCTTCCAAGAGGTTCAGGAAATGAAGGAACGGATTACTACGTTCAGATTCCAAGAAATTATACCGGGACGACGACGATCACGGCGAGTTACAAACTTGAAGACGGGACGGTCCTAACAGCCGATTACGATATTAATGTAGTTTCTAAGTCCGTTAACGCTGTAAGTGTCGGTGTAGTTTCTTCAATGGATTTCATCCTGGGAGAAACACTTTCCCAAAACGTTAACGCAATTTTAGAGCCAGCCGCAACAACCCAGCTTGCTACCTATAACTACGCTACTTCAGACCCGAGGGTTGCTCTAGTAGATGATTACGGAAATGTCGAAGCGGTCGGCCCAGGTAGAGCTACGATTACAACTACCGCTACCATTTACAATTACAATCCGAATACCAATCCGGAAATTTCACCTTACATTCCACATACGAGCATTGTTTCGACGCAGGTCGTGGTAACGGCTGCCCAGGAACTTACCATTACACCACAGACTTTAGAACTCACTGTCGGTGAAACCGGAGAGTTTACCTTAAGTCTAGGAACGCAGGCCCTTCCGGAAGGTGCGGAAGTTACCTGGGAATCGGACGATGAAGACGTCGCAACTGTTGAGGATGGAACGGTAACGGCTGTCGGCGTAGGAACTGCTACGATCACGGCTTCGTATAACGGACAGAGCGTAGAAGCGACCGTATCGGTCACCGAAGCTCCGATGGAAGAACTTACGATCACGCCAAGTCCGGTGAACTTAACGGTTAATGGAACACAACAACTAACCGTCTCTCTAGATGGGACGACCCTGACCGAAGGACTGTCGTTCGAATCGGAAGATGAAATGGTGGCTACCGTTTCTGAAACTGGAGTTGTTACAGGCGTTGCGGTCGGAAGCACGACGGTTAATGTCACTTATACGGACGCGGATGAAAACACTTACACCGGTTCTGTGGCAGTCACTGTAACTGCCGCCCCATCTCAACCGACTTCGATCACGGTCACTCCTGCTACGGCAAACCTTACGACTCTAGAAAGTGGTACTAGTTCTACGACTCTAACGGCTACAATTCTACCAGCCGACTATGTAGGAAATGTGACCTGGAGCGTAGCCCCACAGGGGATCGTAACCTTAACGCCTGACGGAAACACGGTTACGGTCACAGCACAGGCAGCCGGGGAAGCCGTAGTTACGGCTACGATCGGAAGCGTATCCGGTTCTGCGACGATCACCGTAGACGACGATCAGTATGTTGGAAATGTCAGTATTACTGCTGCCACTCCCGACAGCTATACGGTTTCAGCGACCGTATCCCCGAACCCGGCCCTAACCGGAGCCGAACCCGTGACCTCGGTTTCGATCTACACCTGGTCGACCGTAGGACAGACCGACATGGACTGTAAGCTAGTCAATCCGCTTCAGGCCGGAGGAAACTCCTTTAGTTTCTCCTTCCCGGTCA
>CANRHG010000141.1 GCA_947630385.1 uncultured Eubacteriaceae bacterium | reverse complement strand
GTAATAATTCCCAAGGTTCCTTCAGATCCGATCATTAGATTTAATAAAGAATAACCCGAACTGGTCTTTGATACGCTAGCACCCAAATCGACGATATCACCGGTAGGAAGTACAACTTTCATGGCCCGAACGTAGTCTCTGGTGGCTCCATATTTAATTGCGCGCATTCCGCCGGCGTTCGTCGATACGTTACCGCCCAGTGTAGCAAATTTTTCTCCCGGATCGGGTGGATAGAGTAGGCCTTGTTTGGCCGCGTCTTCGGCTAAATCGTTTAGAAGAACTCCAGCTTCTACGTCAACGACCATATTGTCTAGATCATAGGAAAGGATCTTATTCATCTTCGTCGTCGACAGAAGAACACCTCCAAGAATCGGAACCGCCCCACCGGCAAGTCCCGTTCCGGCTCCACGCGGAGTTACGGGTACGTTGTATTCGTTACACAACTTCATAACGTCGGCAATCTCTTCGGTCGTTGTAGCTTCTACAAGAACTTCCGGCATTGATTTTCCATAAATAGGCATTTCATCGTGTGAGAAATCTTCATTGATTTCCTCTCCAACTTTGACTCCACCAGGTACGGCAATTTTTAGCTTTTCAATCAGCTCAGGAGTCACTTTCTCGTACTGTTTCATACTTTTATCCTCGTTTCTAATCTTTCAATAGTTCAATCCTAAAATTGAATTTCAAAAATATCAGGAAAATCTCCTTCCTATCAAACAATGAAACCGGTTATTCCTGTAAATTAACACAAATCAGGTAGAAATAAAACGTCAGGTAACTTTGGAGGAATATAAAACTGATTAGAACATGATTATAGAAAATTTTAAAAACGTTTACAATGAAAAATTTGGTTTAAATCTATAAATATATAGGACCTTGTCCTCGTGTACAATTACTATCTAAGTTCTCGTTTAAACGAAAAGCTTCTATAACGGTTTTACAATTAGAAGGAAAAAGCTAAATTTAGAAACCGTCTAATCTGAAAGTATCCTGTAGCAATTTTCTTATTTGAGAATAGTTTAATGAATATTGTCTGAGATCGTTTCAGCAAAAATATATCTATGTAAGAATCAGAGAAAAAATAAAAGAAAAACCTAAGTAGATTATATTAAAGACGGGATTTTAGTATGCGATCTGTAGACAGAAAAAAACCTGATAGTTAACTTTTTAGACAGCTTATACATCTGCCTAATCTGGCTGTTTATTATTATGATTAGGCAGTTGTTTTTCTAAAAATCATTAAATCAGGTAGAGAGAATTAAGGTTTCAGTCTGTTTTAAATAACTAAACCTTGGTATAATATAGTAAAGAAGGAGGTCCCTAGGGCCACCTTTGAATTAGTTAATTAAAACCTAATTCTTTTTATCAGATGGCGAATTAGGCTTGTGTGAATCGGACTCAGATTTTTTGGATTCTTCTGAGTCCTTTTTCATTTCTTCTATTAAGCGCTTGGTTTTTATATACTCTTGAATCATAATCATAATTAAAATCATGAGTACAATTGTAGAGAATAAAAACTCATAAGCTAAAACAATAAAAGACATATCCACTTCCTCCTTTCTATTTAAATTTACGAATCGATTTAGCCGTAAATTTACAGATTCAGAGGTGGCCTAATCTAAAGACCTCGCTTATTTAATTGTAATTTATCTGACCTATTTGTGCAATAAAAGCAAAACAAAATCATCTACTATCAATTTGCATAGTCCATTTTAAGATCTAAGTTTAGCCTTCAAACTTTGAGTTATTTGAAACTAACTAAACTTGATAGTAAACTAAATTGGTTTATTATAAACTAAAATTAAATTATATTAAACTAATTATTAAATATAGTAAACTATTTCTATAAAACGATAAACCAAATTAAGTTGATTATAGTTGATTTTAGTTTATTGTTTTTTAAGCGAAAACACTAAATCTACTTTCTGGTATTGACTTGGTTATTTTCATTGCTTTATACCATAAGCAAAAACACGAAGTAACAACTTGAATCTCTCAATCTTAATAGTTTTAAGGCTCTTAATCGACCTTTTAGCTTTAAGATTTCCCGTATCGAAGAGAAAATCGCCAAAAGACCTGAGATTTGTACCCCAAAATTAAACCCATCGGAACAGGATTATAAAGCCAAAACTTCGGCTTTTTTCAGTAAAAACTACTTTTTCTACAGCCGTAAATCGGTTAATCAGTCAAGATAGCCTCTTTTTTTGCCCTTTTTATATGGAAACCTTCTAATCTTTCGCAAAAATAATCCAAATTTCTAATTTCAAAAACCTTTCACGGGTTACGGATTTGTGGTACAGATATAGGATGTTTTAGCGATCGGGTTACAGAAAAAATCTTAAATTCCTCTAAAATACTATATTTAGTATGATTTATGCGAAAAAAAGGCTATATATAGATTTATTTGAAAATTTGAAGATTGAAACGATGCGAGCGGGAGAATCACTATTTACAAAAATAAAAAACTGCCTAAAAAAATCAGGCAGATTCGTCAGATAAAGAAAAAAAACTGGTATAATATAAACGTATATTGTTTAAGTAACGATATACAAAAGGTCTTATGAAAGCCTAATATAAATATCTCACTAGCTGTCTAATTAATTAGGCAGCTTTTTTTATACGCTTTTTCTGAAAGTTATTCTATCCTTTGACTTCTTCTTCGTACTTATTCAAAAGGTTTTCGAATACTTAACCAATCCCTCGTTTATCAAACAAAAACAGCGAAAAAAAAGAGGTTCAGCGAACCTCTTAAAATTACTTGGCTTTCCCCTGATTGGCTACCGCGTTGATCTTGGCGTTGATCGTATCTTCATCGCCCAGATAATACTTATCCTGAACTTTGAAGTTTTCATCCAGATCGTATACGAGTGGAACGCCGGTCGGAATATTTACACTAATGATTTCTTCATCTGAAATGTTTTCCAGATATTTAACCAGAGCTCTCAGTGAATTCCCGTGTGCCGCGATGAGGACACGTTTGCCTTCCTTCATCGCCGGTTTGATTTCTTCTTCAAAATACGGAATGACGCGTTCTACGGTCTGTTTTAAAGCTTCCGTCAGCGGCAGGACTTCCTTGTCCTTGACGTCGCGGTACGCGGCCTGTGTTCTTGGATTTCTCGGGTCATCCAGTTCAATCGCCGGCGGTTCGATGTCGTAAGAACGTCTCCATTTTAAGACCTGATCTTCACCGTACTTGGCAGCGGTTTCGGCTTTGTTTAAGCCCTGTAAAGCGCCGTAACTCTTTTCGTTGAGTTTCCAGCTCTTCTTCACCGGTAAGAATTCCCGGTCCATCGTTTCCAAAACCAAATTGAGCGTATGGATCGCGCGTTTCAAATAAGAAGTATAGCAAACGTCGAAATCGAATCCGTTCGTCTGCAGCGTCGTTCCCGCTTCTTTGGCTTCTTCAACTCCCGTTGGTGACAGATCTACATCGGTCCAACCGGTAAACAAATTGGCTTTATTCCATTCACTTTCGCCGTGACGGATCATTACTAAAATCATGATATCCTCCGAAAAAGTTCTTAAATTTATTATACTAAATCAAGCGGCTTTTTTACGAATTATATCCATTTCATGTACCGGTGGAGTTTTAAGATAATACTTCATCTTCGCGTGCGGGGTACTTTCAATCGGGTTTAAATCCAAATCATAGATCTCAGCCTCAAGCTCAATATAATCCCCGTCCGGCCGCAGGACCTCCACGGTCTCCCCATCCAAGATCTTATTCCGCTGCTCTACCAGGGCCAGTCCGCGCTCTTTGTCGTAATCGAGCACGACCCCGGCGTAGTCGTAGTCGCGGATATAACTCGAGGTACCGTAATTTTGGGCGTCCGGACCGATCCCTTCGTAAAAGGCCGTCGTATAGTCGCGGTGCGAGACTTTCTCGAGTTCTTTGCGGTAGTAATCGTCCTCCCTAAGCCGTCCGTTATAATAATCGTCGATTTTTTGGCGGTAAGCCGAGACCACGCTGGCCACGTAATACGGGCTCTTCATGCGGCCTTCGATCTTAAAGCTGTCAACGCCCGATTCGATCAGCTCTGGAACCTGGTCGATCAGGCAAAGATCTTTTGAGTTAAACAGGAAAGTTCCGTTTTCGCCCTCTTCAATATCAAAGGCCTGGCTCGGCCGCTTCTTCTCTACGACGCTGTACCGGGCGTGGTCGTGAAGTTCGTAGTTCCAGCGGCACGGTTGGGCGCACGCGCCTTTGTTGGCGTCCCGGCCGGTCATGTAATTGGAAATCAGGCAACGTCCGGAATGCGAGATGCACATGGCTCCGTGAACGAACATCTCGATCTGAAGGTCTTCCGGTTTATTTTCAATAATATTTCTTATCTCATCCCTACCGAGTTCACGGGCCAAAACGATTCGCCTTGCCCCGTTTTCGTACCAAAAGCGTACGCTCTGCGAGTTTAAGGTATTAGCCTGCGTACTCATAGAGATCTTTAGCTCCGGCTCGGCCGTGCGTACGGTCAAAAAAACGCCCGGATCGGCTACGATCACGTGATCGATCCCGATCTTCTTTAAATAATGAACGTAGTCGGTAAGTCCTTCGAGGTCCTTGTCGTGAAGCGAAGCGTTGAGCGTTACATAAATTTTTTTGCCGAGCGCGTGGGTATAGTCGCTGGCCCACTTTAATTCTTCGAGACTAAAATTGTCCGCCCCCGAGCGAAGACCAAAACGCTCTCCGGCGCAGTAGACGGCATCGGCTCCGTAGTTGAGCGCGTACTTTAGCTTTTCCGGATTACCGGCCGGAGCTAGCAGTTCCACTTTTTTCATATCTCCCTCTTAATCCTAGAATAGGGTAGGTTAAGGATTCCAGAAAAGGAATCCTCATTCCTCCCGTTGCACCGTACGTACGGGTCTCGTATACGG
>CANRHG010000140.1 GCA_947630385.1 uncultured Eubacteriaceae bacterium | reverse complement strand
AAGAAGTCTTTGTTACGGCCAGGCGAAAGAGCGGTTATTTCAAAGTCGGACTTCCCGACGGCTCGTTCGTAAAAGATGGAGTTAATTATAAGAAGTTAAAACTTCTCGAAAGAATCAAAGGAACTCTCACGGTCTCTGAACAAAGAAAAGATTTGATGATCGCAGCTTAGTAAATGAATTATAGAGTTTACGAACTTCAAAGTTTGAGATAAAAGAATAAAAGAATTAGAAAAGCTTTTAAAGGATAATCATATAAAGTTTGATTAAAATCTGGTTTCAATTTTTTTTAGACTGGAAAGATTCTTTAAACTAATTCAAAACTACCGAGAGTTTCTCTATGATGTAGAGAAACTCTTTTTCTCTTCTCTTTTAAATCCAACTTACTTTGTTTAAAGGAGATTTACAAAAATTAAAAAATAGAGAAAGGATAAACTATGCTTTCAGATTATATCGAAGAACGATACGGCAAGAAAATCCGAGCACTTGAAGAGTCCCATCGAAAATATGATGAGTTAAATCAAATGTATAATCAACTATTTCAAAAATATGATAAAGCCGAACTAATATGTCAGGAATTAATTCAAAAAAAACAAAATTGGGTAGACAATTTGAACGAAATTGAAACTCTCAAGGAAAAGATTGATGAAGTCGAAAAAGAAATTGAAGAATTAGAAAAACTTTTAAAGGATTATGGGTTAACATACGAGTAAATATATAAATTTTCAGCGAGAAAACCTACTTCGTTTCAAGTGATGGGTAGTTAATATTTTGAAAGAGTGCGCTGGAAAAATTTAACCATATCCATTATTAGCAAATTGCGGAGCAATAAATCCAACGCACTCTTTACTATCTTTTTGAAACTCAAATTTTAAATCAAAAATAATTTTCGTTTTTCAACGTTAATATATTTATTGTCACAACCAATATTTCCGGTCAGTTTTAAATTAAACTTTTTTTATCTTTTCGGTTTGGGTAGAATTAATTATTTTCGCCTGCTTTAATATAGCGACAATTACCGGAATTATCAGTATTTGAATGACAATACCGGGTAAAGCTGTAACGAAACTTGCCGTCAAAAAAGTCCCAAAGGAAAATTCCAGCCCAAAAATAGGATAAAAAATATAGCTTACCAAAGCATTGACGGCTCTTCCGGTAAGCATTGAAAGAATCAAAGCGATATATACGTTCAGATGATATTTTTGATAAAACAGACCAGAAAAGAAACCGTAACATCCTAGTTCCACCATCATAAAAATCCCCGTTGGGAAAAGTACGGGCATTCCTGAAAAAACCGATGAAATCAGTGGTGTTAAAATCCCACATATAAGTCCGTATATAGATCCAAAGCAGAAACCGCAGAGAATGACTGGGATGTGCATTGGAAGCAGAATATTACCTGAACTGATCAGATGAAAAATCGTAGGAAGAACAAGTCCCAGTGCTATAAACAATGAAGTACCAATTACAGATCTTAAATTCATAAATTTTTCCTAAATTAGATTAAACCGGCAGCGTAGATCATTTCGTTAAAGCCGTTTAAAATACTTTCGCTATTGTTATGAAAGGTTTTAACGACGATAAGGTCATTATCTGTCTGTGTTACTCCAGATTCAAGTTGATTTTCTTCAGCGATATTCCGGAAAAGTTCGATCCATTTTTTTGGTTCGTTTAAACCACAGATAATTAGATTTCCTAGGTGCGTATAACCTTCGAAAAAGCCAAATCTTTCCAACGGCATTGTTTTGGGGTCAAAAACGGTATTATCACGAAAAATAAGTTTTCCTTCCCGCTTTATCGCGGTATAGTTTTTAAAAAAATCATACTTAAACCGTTCGCCATAATGTAAACGGCCGCAGGTTAGAATTTCACTGTAGGCAAACTTACAAGAAGAATCGGTAAGATTTACAAATGTTTTATTTTCAAAGCGCGATCCGGCAAAGGGGATGGTAGGAAGAGGTTGATAGACGAAAGTGGACTTAGGATCCATCTTTATATACGTCTCTCTCTTAGCTTTTCCGTCTTTCATTTTGTGGATTTTTTCATAGGCCTGAGAGGTTATAAAAACTCGAGAATCCGTACCAATGTTTAGATTTATCCTTTGCCTGTCTCCGTCCATTAAACCTGCCGAAACCGACAAAACCGTTATATCCATGACCCCGTTTTCATAAAAGGGCGGTAGAATCTTGAACGGAGCCGTAAAAGCAAGGTCTGTAATAATTGTCTTATCGTCCTTAAAACCTGTCTTAATAGTAAGCTCTGAATCTTTCCCGTATAGGCTCATGACTAATCTTCTAGAAGTACGTCCCGTTTGATCCAACTTACGACGTCAGCCGTATTTTTATCGTTGCGGATGTCGGTAAAGATAAAGGGCCGTTCACCCCGCATCTTTTTTGAATCCCTGTCCATCACAGAAAGATCAGCGCCGACAAAAGGTGCCAGATCGATCTTATTGATGACCAATAGATCGGAACGGGTAATTCCCGGTCCGCCTTTTCTGGGAATTTTGTCTCCTTCGGCTACATCAATGACAAAGATCGTCTTATCCACGAGTTCGGGACTAAAAGTAGCCGAAAGATTATCACCCCCACTTTCAATAAAGAGAAGTTCGATGTCCGGATCAATCTGTATGATTTCGTCGATCGCTTCTAAATTCATCGAAGCGTCTTCTCTAATGGCCGTGTGGGGACAGCCACCGGTCTCTACGCCAATGATGTGGTCGAGAGGAAGAACCGAGTTCTTAGCTAAAAACTCCGCATCCTCCTTGGTATAAATGTCGTTTGTAATTACACCGATATTGTAATCTTTAGAAAGTTTTCGGGTTAAATTTTCTATTAGGGCAGTTTTGCCGGACCCAACCGGCCCGGCAACGCCAATTTTTACAGTTTCCATTCTTAACTCATGTATATTCTTGAATACAGTTTCTCATGTTCCATAGAGCGTAAATCAAAACCCGGAGTGGTTCGGCATAGATCCTCTTCGCTCAGCTTTATTACTTCGTCAATAACCGAATCGAATTCACCTATTAATCTGATAAGAATCTTCTGGCCGTCCGTCTGGCTGAGTGGGATGGACTTAACGGAATTGGTCACCATAGAAGAGGTTTGAGCGTATAAATAATTCTCCAAAGCCTCTCTTATTCCTATTCCGACCGAAGAACAGAAGACGCCATAAGCTACCGGATAAAAAACAGGCTCATTTTTTCGCTGTTTAATAAACTCAGTAAAAACAGGATTTTCATAGTCCAAATCAAAAGAAGAGACCGTTTTGATAAACCGCGAACCCAGTTTATCGCCGGCCTCCCGAATCTCTTTTGGAACCCGACTAGCCCGAAGAATTTCTTCGAGTTCTTTAAGCTTTTCGGTTTTTCCTTCCAGTGCTAGTTCATACGCTATGCGGGCTGATAAAAGTTCGGTGGAAGAAAGCGAATACGCTATCTTGTTTTTTATATATTCATAAGCGCTTTCCGGAGAATCCACCAGTTCTTTTTGAATATAGGTCTCTAGTCCGTAAGAATGAGAATATGCACCGATTGGAAAAGTCGAGTCGTTTATTTGGAGCAGAAGAAACTTTCTTTCTCGTTTGTCCATCAATGATGGTGGTCGTTGATTGAATTTGAGAGCGCACGGTCAAAGTCAAAGACGGTCTCGACCTTCTCCAAAGTAACGCCGTGAATTCCAGTAAGTTTATCCGCTAGAGCTTTTGAATAAGGGATGAGGTATTCATAAGGCGTATCTCCGTAGAACATAGACGTATGGGTATTCCCTACCTCATAACAAAGTTTTGCAATGGACTTTAGATGATTTTCTGCGACTCTTGCAAGGATGGCTTTAGCAGGTAGAATTTTAACAATAAGGATCTGACTGTCGTTAATCGATAAAATATCACCATCACGGATACCTTTGACTAGTACGTCTTCTCCCAAACGGATCTTGATATCCTCCCCCTGTTGGGAGACCTTACGGTGAATTTTATTGAACGCTTCAAACCAATCTATTGAAACAGAATCGACCGTACGGTTTTCTGGATCAATATCTTTGAGATTTCCGATTATTTCAGTGTACGTCATAATTACCACAATTCAAGTATTAAAAGCAGGCCCGGAATCCAGGCGGTTACAATACCTTCAAAGATCTGAAGCCATGGAACGTACTTTGCAAGTTGCTTCATCCCCAGAATATCGGTGAAAAATGAACTTCCCCAAAGTATGGCCCAGAGCCACCATATAGCAGCCCATCGCCAATCAGGAACAAGACCGAGCAGATCGCTTCCAAAGATACCTTCGACAAAACCAAAGGCGATGGCGTTAATGGCAACAAAGGTAGAAAAATAGGCAAAAGGAATCGGATTTAAGCCCCAGATATCCATCATGGCAACAAATAGATAAGTGAAGCAAAACAGAAGGCCCGTTCCGGCAGCATAGAAATTTCCGAGGTAAAGGTTTAAAAAGTTGATATAAAGGGAAAGTCCTCCGGTTAAAATGTTCATGACCGCAGCGGATTTTCCATCGATTTTATAAAGATTACAAATTCCGTTGTTAATCAGGACGATACCGACAAAAAGCAAACATACACCAAGCATAATCCACCCTTAGAACAAACTGTAAAGTTGAGCAAGCGGTAATACTTCTGCCGGTTCTGAACTGATCGGCTCTCCGTCAACTTTGACTTCATAGGTTTCCGAATCGACGTCGATCTCCGGAGTTTTCTCGTTCAACTTCATTTGACTTTTTCCGATATTACGGGTGTTCGAGACGGGAACAACGGTTTTTTCAAGTCCATACTTTTCCTTGATACCGTTTTCCATGGCTGCCTTTGAGACAAAGGTAAGACAGCTCTCATTCTTCGCTTTACCGTGGGCGGCAAACATCGGCTGGTACATGACGGGTTGGGTCGTTGGGATCGAAGCGTTGGCGTCACCCATCTTTGATTCGATGATCATACCACCTTTGATGATCATATCCGGCTTTGCTCCGAAAAATTCGGGCCGCCATAAAACCAAATCGGCAAATTTTCCTTCTTCTAC
>CANRHG010000139.1 GCA_947630385.1 uncultured Eubacteriaceae bacterium | reverse complement strand
GATCATGCGCATGATCCCGGGCATGGTCGTTTTAAGCCCGGCCGACGACGTCGAAGCGCGCGCGGCGGTCAAAGCGGCGGCCGAATACGAAGGTCCGGTCTACATCCGCTTTGGAAGGCTCGCCGTTCCGGTGATTTTTGATGAAGACGAATACGAATTTGAAATCGGTAAGGGCCAGGTCTTAAGAGAAGGCGACGACGTGACCTTGATCGCGACGGGACTTCCGGTCTCGGCGACCTTAGAAGCGGCAGAAAAACTCGCCGAAGAAGGCATAAAGGCCGAAGTCATCAACATGCCCACGATAAAACCCATCGACGCGGAACTCATCGTAGAGTCCGCCAAAAAGACGGGCAAGGTCGTGACCATCGAAGAACACAACATCATCGGCGGTCTCGGAAGCGCCGTGACGGAAGTTTTAAGCGAACAAAACCCGGTCCCGGTTAAACGTATCGGGATCAACGACCAGTTCGGCAAGTCCGGTAAAGCCGAAGAACTCATCAAAGAGTTCGGGCTCGACGCGGACGGGATTTATAAGAAAGTAAAGGATTTCGTATGAAAGTAGCACTGGGATGCGACCACGGCGGATACGAACTCATGCAGGCCGTCAAGGAAATGTTAGAGGAAGAACACATCGAATACCTCGACTGTGGCTGCCACGGGGAAAGGACGGACTATCCCGACAAGGCCAAAGCGGCCTGCGATAAGGTCCTCTCGGGCGAAGCCGATTTCGCGGTCCTCATCTGCGGGACCGGGATCGGTATGTCGATCGCGGCCAACAAGATGCACGGGATACGCTGCGCCCTGCTGTCGGACTGCTACAGCGCGGAGTTCACCAGGCTCCACAACGATACCAACTGCATGGCCATGGGTGGACGCATCATCGGGCCGGAACTGGCCAAACGCATCGCAAGAATCTTTTTGACTACGAAATTTTCCGGTGAAGAACGCCACATCAAACGCATAAAGATGTTCGAGCCGGATTATGATGACTAAGCTTTTTAAGCCCGTTTCAGGCGCTTTGATCGTCTACGGTCTGGCGGTGTTTTTGTCGCTCTTTATGGGAGGAACCTCCTTTTTTACGGACTCGTTTTTCCCGGCCTTTGCCCCCGTTTTTGTCTACATCCTCGCGGCGGTCTCGATTGCCGCGGGTCTTGGCGGGCTTTTTGTTAAAGATCCAAAAATACTGAAAATTCTGGCCTGGGCGGTGTTACTCGTGGGTTATCTCGTCTTTTTCATGAGCTACAGCGCCCCCGTCGGTACGATCGTCGTCGATTTTGCCGTCCTGTTGTGTGCGATCATTTATTTTAAAGGCGTTCAAAAAAGGAGTGAGGTCCAACGTGATCGATCTTGAAGAGTATAAAAAATATCTGGTTTATACGGAAGAAGGAAAAGCGATCGGCGTCAAAAGCGACGCGCCGCAGAAAGTAAAGATCGCTCTGAGAAATTACATCGTCCAGGAAAAAGACAAGGAGCGTCTGAGAAAACAATTTACGGAGAACACATGAAAATAGCTTTTGGTTGCGATCCGAACGCAACACAGTTTAAAAAAGACTTAATTGAGTTTACAAAGTCTCTCGGCTATGAAGTCAAAGACTTTGGAAGCGACGACCCGATTTATGCCAATACCGCCATCGACGTGGCCAAAGCCGTCGCCGCCGGTGAGTACGACCGTGGGATCCTCGTTTGTGGGACCGGCATCGGTGTCTCGATTGCCGCCAACAAAGTAAAAGGCGCTTACGCCGCCTGCATCCACGACGTCTACCAGGCCCAGCGCGCCGAGCTTTCGAACAACGCCAACATCATCACGATGGGCTCGCAGGTCATCGGTATCGAACTGGCCAAGTGCCTCGTGGAAGAATACCTGTCCGTCACTTTCGACCGAAAGTTGCGCGTATTTGTGATTTTGAAGAAAGCGGGATCTAAGACCCGTACAGCCCGATGATGGCTTTTGCAGCCATCTCGGGCGTTTTTTGTTGGTCCATCGCCGTTCTCATCAGGTATTTGTGGGCTTCGTCTTCGCTCATGGACAGGTTTTGCATCAACAGGAGTTTGGCGCGAAAGATATCCCGGCTCGCATCGAGTTTTCCCCGAAGCTTTTTGTTCTGCCGCACGATCCGCTCCTCCCTGCGGTCCCGGTTTTGCATGTAGCGCACGGTCCGTACGAGTAACTCTTTGCTTAGGGGTTTATCTAGGATAAAAACCGGCGCGTCGATTAATTTTCGCTCGATGAGTTCCTTTCCCTGGGGTTTTAGTAGGAGGATGACGTTGGCGATCCCCTGTTCGAGGAAGTCGAGCGCGAGCTCAGCCTCGCTGGCTCCGGCCACGGGCGCGTTGATCACGGCCAGATCGAAGTCGCCTTCGCCGGCTTTTCGCCTGGCACTGCTGGCCGAGTGGGCACTCACGCAGCGCTCGTAAAACGGGCGTAGGAGCTCGGCGATCGCGGCGGTGTTTTTGTCGGAGACGATTAAAAGCTTTTGCATCAGTAGCGTTTTAAGTACTCGCGCAGTTCCCAGTCGTGTACGGTCCTGCGGTAGCGCTCGTACTCTTTTTGTTTTTCGCTGATATAGGCTTTAAGGCCTTCTTCGGGCAGGGGAAGATCGGCCCCTCTAAGCAGTTTTAAGGCTTCGTCCAGATCTTTTGGAAGCGTGATACGAATCCCTTCGGGATCTGCCCCCTCATCGATCCCCTCTAAGCCGAAGATCAACATCAGCGCAAAAAGCAGGTAGGGGTTGGCCGCCCCGTCCGGGGTCCTGAGTAAGAGCAGGCCCTCGCGCTGCGTGTGCGGGGCGCGGATGGCCGCGTCGTCGCTTCCCGGACGCCAGGTGAGCTCTCCGCTAAAGGAGTCTTCGAGGCGTTTGTAGCTGTTGACGGTGGGGTTAAAGATCGCCGAAAGCAGCGGGAGGTTTTTAAAGATCCCGCCGGCAAAATTAAGGGCGGTCTTCGACAACTCCCCGTCCTTTGTAAAAGCGTTTTTGCCGTCCTTAAAGGCCGTGACCATCACGTGCATCCCGCTTCCGGGCTGTGTATCTAAGGGCTTTGGCATGAACGTCGCGTGCAGGCCGTTTCGCCCGGCGATCGTCTTTACGACCGTCTTAAAGGTCTGGATCTGGTCGGCGCATTCGACCGGATCGGTGCACTTGATCTCGATCTCGTGCTGGCCAGTCCCGGCCTCGTGGTGGGACGAGTTGACCGAGATCCCCATCTCGTCGAGCGTTAGGATGATCTCCCTACGCGTATCTTCCCCCTTATCTAAGGGTGAGACGTCGTAGTAGCCGGCGCTGTCGACGGGTCTTGTCGTCGGCTCCCCGTTTTCGTCCTGCTCAAACAGGTAAAACTCGATCTTAGCCCCGAAACAGAACTCATAGCCCTGCTCGTGGGCTTTTTTTTGCGCCTCTTTGAGGATCTGTCGGGGGTCTCCCTTAAAGAGCTCCCCCTCGGGCGTTTTGACCTCACAGATAACGCGGGCCACGCCTCCCGGGTGGGGCCTAAAGGGGAGTAGGAGCAGGCTCCCCGGTTCGGGCACGAGCACGAGCTCGGTACTGCTGCTCCCGAAGCCCGGGACCTCGGAGACCTTAAAATAGAGCCCGCCTTTAAGGGCGTTTTCAAAGGCCGGATAGGAGACCGAAAGGCTGCGGTTGTGGCCGAACAGGTCCGTAAACTGCAGTTTTATAAAGCGGATGTCGTTTTCTTCGATAAAGGCGAGCGTATCTAAAACGTTTTTATCCATCAGTACGGCGTATAAAGTGAATCAAAGGGGTTTTTGTCCCCGGGGCTGATCTTCCAGAACGGCTTTTCGGTGATCTTTTGAAGCGAGATGTCAAACAGATCGGCGTAGCGCTTGAGATATTCGAGGATCGGCGCAAGTCCCTCTCCCGTTAGTTTTTCCACTTCCAAAAACTCGTTGACTTCCGGCTCTTCCTCGCAGCGCAGGAAGGTCTGGGCGTTTCCGTGCATGCCGGTCCCGAGATAGCTCCCGCAGGGAACGCCCTCGTCCCGGTCGAGCCCGAGCACGATGATTGTCCCGCCGGCCTGGTACTCTCCGAGGAAGCTTCCGGCCGAGCCGCCGATGACGATGACGGGTTTTTTGTCCTTGTATTCTTTCATGTGGATGCCGATGCGGTAACCCGCGTGGTCCCTGATGTAGATCGAGCCCCCGCGCATCCCGTAACCGACCGTATCGCCACCGCTTCCGTGCACGATGATGTCTCCCGAGTCCATCGTATCCCCCACGGCGTCCTGGACGTTGCCGTAGACCGTGATCGACGACCCCGAGAGGTAGGCCCCGAGCGCGTTTCCGGGCGTTCCGTTGATGACGAGCTGTTTTCCCTTAACGCCCGTCCCGATATAGCGCTGGCCCAGGCAGTTGTCGATTTGAACGAGATTGTCGACCGAGTGTTTGACCTGCTTGTTTAGCTCCGTATAGTATTTATCTTTGGCGTTGATTCGCATCAGTGTGGCCTCGCTAGAATGTTCTTTCGCTTATCTTTATCGTAAAACTTAAGCCCCGCCTGCTGTAAGATCCCTTCGACTTCGGACAGGGGCGTACCGGTTCGGATCAGGTCCGTGTAGATCCCGGCGCGTTGGCAGGTCCCGATGATAATGTAGCCCCGTAGTTTTCCGTCGTCGACGTAAAACTCTTTGTAGCCCTCGTCGTCTTCGATGATGATCGGCTCACCCGTGTACGTTCCGGCCGTAAGCAGGTATAGGCCCATCATGCCCATCGAGTTGAGCGGGAAGTAGGCTTCCGGTAGACTCACCGAGCCCGCCATGGCCGTTCCGGCGCATTTTCCCTGCATGTAAGCGTTCGGGAGCACGGCGATGTTTCGCCTAGGCCCGCCCGAGACGTCTTTGGTCTCCGTACAGTCGCCGGCCGCGTAGATGTCCGGGTGGGAAGTGAGCTGGGTCTCGTCTGTGAGAATGCCGCGCTCGACCTCAAGCCCGGCTTCTTCGGCAAGGCCCAGTTCCTTCTGGAGCGCCAGTTTATTTTTTACTTTTTCCTTGCGGAACGTCCGGGCGTTGTATTTAAACGCGAT
>CANRHG010000138.1 GCA_947630385.1 uncultured Eubacteriaceae bacterium | reverse complement strand
ATGATCAAGACCGAAATGATCGCCGAGAGAATCCCCAAAAACGTTCCTTCCAAAATAAAGGGGGTCCGGATGAACCGGTTGGTCGCCCCGAGCGATTTCATGATCTCGATTTCTTTTCTACGGCTCGCTACCGTCAACCGGATCGTATTGTAGATCAAAAACAGCGCGACAAACGACATGATGACGAGTAAAATGATCGACAAAAGCTTTACGTAATCGGTAAAACTTAACAGGGAAGAAATGAAATTTTCTTCGTAACGGATATACTCCACTTCGCTGTACTCACTTGCCTCGTCCCGAATCTCCGCCAGATCCTCCGGATTTTGCGCCGCGACGATAAAAGATTCCGGAAGCGGATTATTCGTCGCGGTATAATTGTCCAAAAGGTTCGAGTAATCGCTTAAGTTTTCCTGGAAATTTTCAAAAGCCTGTTCCTTGGACTCAAATTCGACGGAACGGACCTTTTCGTTCTCGAGTAGGGCCTGTTCCAGGTTCTGTTTTTGGGTCTCTGATACGCCTTCTTTTAGAAAGATCTGGATCGTAAGACTCCGTTCGGTCGAATTGGTCAGCGACGTGACGTTGGCGGTAAAGACCATAAAGATCCCGAGGATCAACAAGGCCGCGACGATGGCGACCGAAGCCGCGCTCGCAACCAGAGAATTACGCGATATGCTCTGAAACGTTTCCTTAAGAATACTTAAGATATAAGAAGGATGTTCAGACCGTCGCATAATTAAAAGTACCTTTCATATTATCTGCAATGAGTTTTCCATCATCCAGCACAATAAGGCGCTTTTTCATTTCATTTACCATCTCAATATCGTGCGTAACCACTACAATTGTCGTACCATGTCGGTTAATTTCATCGAGCAAGGCCATGATCTCGCGGCTGGTCTCGGGGTCGAGGTTTCCGGTCGGTTCGTCGCAGATTAAAATGCTCGGGTTGTTGATAATAGCCCTGGCGATCGCGACGCGCTGCTGTTCCCCGCCGGAAAGCTCGCTCGGGTAACGGTCGGCTTTATCGGCCAGCCCCACCATTTCCAGGGCCAGCGGTACTTTCTTACGAATCTTTGAATACGGCCGTCCGATGATCTCCATCGCGTAGGCGACGTTTTCAAAGACCGTTTTGTTTTCCAAAAGCTTAAAATCCTGAAAAACAACGCCGATTTTACGCCGTAAATACGGAATATCCCGCTTTTTTAGTTTTGATATGTCGTGATTTTGTATTTTTACGATTCCTTCCGTCGGATTGAGCTCGCGCTGAAGCAGTTTTATGAACGTCGATTTGCCGGCTCCGCTTCTTCCGACGATAAACACAAACTCTCCTTTATCGATAAACAGATTTATATTATTTAATGCATCAGCCTGATCTTTTTCATAAGATTTGGTAACGTTTATGAATTCAATCATACTTCCTCCGTTAAGAGTAACGCATTCCTTTGCTTAATTATACCTTAAGGAAATCTTAAAAACTATTAAATTTAAGATAAAATTAAGGTTTTTAAAAGGAAAACTTAAGATTAAAAAAGGGCAGTTTTGAACTACCCTTTTTGACCACTTTTCATTTTTCGTAACATTTCCTGGCGCAGAGCAATAAGCCTTGAGTTGTTGCTCTTTCGGCTCTCTCTGCGGGCAATCATATCCGTGACTTTGGAACAACGTGCCACTTTTATCGCTGCTTGGGAAAATTTCAATCTACTACCGTCAGAGATACTTTCTAAGTTCTTCGATCTTCGACGTTTCTTCCCAGGCTACGTCCTGGTCGTCGCGTCCAAAATGTCCAAAGGCCGCGATCGGCTTATAAGCCGTCTCCTTTAATCTTAAATCGTTGATGATCGCCTGTGGTCTTAAATCAAAGACCTCCGAGACGGCTTCGGCGATGTCCGTATCGGGAATTTTACCCGTCCCGAACGTATTGACGTTGATCGAGACCGGGTGCGCCACGCCTATGGCGTAGGCGAGCTGTACCTCGGCTTTGTCGGCAAGGCCCGAGGCGACGATGTTTTTTGCCACCCATCTGGCCGCGTAACTGGCGGAGCGGTCCACTTTGGTCGGGTCCTTCCCCGAAAAGCACCCTCCACCGTGACGGCCCATGCCGCCGTACGTGTCTACGATGATCTTGCGTCCGGTCAGTCCGGCGTCCCCTTCCGGGCCACCGATCACAAAGCGTCCCGTGGGATTGATGAGAATTTTCGTGTCTTCGTCCATCCAGTCTTCACCCAGGACCGGCTCGATCACCTTTTCTTTGATATCCTCCCTGAGCGTTTCGATGTCGACGTCCCCGTCGTGCTGGGCGGAGATAACGACCGTATCGACCCTCACCGGTTTTCCATCGTCGTATTCGACGCTGACCTGGCTCTTCCCGTCGGGGCGTAGATAATCGAGGATCCCCTCTTTACGGACCTTCGAGAGCCGTCTTGTGAGTTTGTGGGCCAAACTGATCGGCAGCGGCATCAGCTCCGGGGTTTCGTTGGTCGCGTAACCAAACATCATGCCCTGGTCCCCCGCGCCCGTTAGAAGGTCCTCACCCTCTTCTCTGCTTTCGTAAGCGGAATCGACCCCCTGAGCGATGTCAGGGGACTGTTCGTTCATGGAGATCAAAACGGCACAGGAGTCGGCGTCGATCCCGTATTCGGGGTCGGTGTAGCCGATCTCACGGATCGTGTCGCGCACGATCTTGTTTAGATCCACGCTGCAAGTGGAGGTGATCTCACCGGTGACTAAAACCAGGCCTTTGGTGATCGTCGTCTCGCAGGCCACGCGGGCGTTCGGGTCTTCTTTTAAGATGGCATCGAGGACTGCGTCGGAGATTTGATCGCAGATTTTATCCGGATGACCTTCGGTGACCGATTCGGATGTAAAAATGTTTTTCATATTAGTTCAGTAGTGCTTCTATTTCGTGTAATTCTTTTGGGATCTGACTCGATAAAACCACCGGCTCGTCGTCGTTGATTAAAATGTCGTCTTCTATGCGGATCCCTATGTTATGCTCTTTGACGTAGACCCCGGGCTCACAGGTGATGACCATGCCGTTTTCAAGCTTTAAGTTACGGTTGTGCCCGTCGTGGGTGTCCAGTCCCAGAGAATGACCAATATTATGATAATACCATTTTTCGATGCCTTCCACAGGAATTTCGATCCCCTGGCCCTCTAATTCTTCGGCGATGATTTCTTTGGCCGCTTTCTGGATGTCGGGAAGGAGGGCATCTTTGACGTAAAGTTTGATGATGCGTTTTTGCGCGTTTAAAAGAGCCGTATAAAATTTTTCTTGTAGCAAGCTAAACTTTCCGCTTGCCGGAAAGGTCCTGGAGATATCCGCGCAGTAGCCGTTGTAACGGGCCCCCAGATCCAAAAGCACCAATTCGTTACGCTCAATTTTTCGATTGTTCTGCGTATAGTGAAGAATGGGTCCGTTTGGACCTGAAGCTACGATTGTTTCAAAACTCAGACCATCCGCTCCGTTCTTTTTTATCTGATACTCGAACAAGGCGGCTATTTCAGATTCGCGCATTCCCGGATGAAGCTCCGACAAAATAGCGTTGATCCCCTTTTCGGTCAGCCCGATCGCCCTGCCTAGTTGTTCGATCTCGTTTTCATCTTTTTTAAGGCGCAGTTTCTGTAAAATTTCGGAAACGTCAAAAACTTCTTTGTCGACTTCCTTGTTTGGGATCAGTCTTTGGTGCTTGACCTGGGAGTGATCAAGACCCAAAAGTTTATAATCGTCTAGCCCTTCAAAATAATCGTGAAAGTCTTCGTCGTAGGCGATCTCTTTGATCCCGGAGATCCGGCTGGCCTGGATCGGCGAGTACTTAAAGCCGGTCCACTTCTCCTGCAGCGGGTCTACCTTGGGGATAAAGAGCCGCTCCCCGGTAAAGCCGCGCTTGTCTTTTGTAAGAGCAAGCAGCCCTCCGGGCTCTTTTAGACCCGTCAGGTAGTAATAATTGTTGTCGACATAAAAAGGATAATTTTGGTCGAGAGACTGGGCGATCTCCTTACCGGAATAAATCAGGGTAACGGAGTCGTTGGGAAGGCTTTGTAAAAACCTCTTTCGGTTGTTTTCAAAAAAAGTAGAATTTAAACTCATAATTACGTAGCTACGATCACGCCTAATTGGCAAAGTATAATGACTAAAAGTCCCGCGATCATCGACCCGAGGATCACGCTGATCAAGGCTCTGAAAAAATTCATCTCCATAAAACTGGCGATCAGGCAGCCCGTCCAAACGCCTGTTCCGGGAAGCGGGATGGCCACAAAAATCATCAGACCCCAAAACTTATAGCGGGCGACTTTGACGCTGCCTTTTTCGGCCTTTTTATCGAGCCAGTTCGCAAAACCCTCGGTAAGCCGGAACCGGTGCAATAAATTTATGAATCCCTGGACAAAAAGCAAAATAAACGGTGCGGGAATGATCGATCCGATCACGCAAAGGATATATGTTTGTATAACGGGAAAATGATAAACGAAAAGCCCCCAGGGAATGGCTCCCCTGAGTTCAATAACTGGTATCATAGAAATGATAATAAGTCTTAACCAATCGGGAATAAAACTTATAGAGTTTAAAATGGCTTGTGTCAATTTTAGCTCCTTTTCCTAGAACACCGTAGAATGTGCCCCGAATTTTAACTTCGGGTTTTTGTGTCCATTATGGAATTCAACCTTGGATAAGGTCTTTCTTTTCAAAATTAAGAGAAATACCTTTAATTTTGAAAGTACTACTACAATTGTAACACTTTCGAAATTTTTTATTTTTAAACGGGATTATGAAACTTTTAACTTTAAATACGGCCTCTCTACTCGGAGACGATCCGGGTAGGAATTTGGCCAATTTTTGCCAGGTCGTCGCCGAAAACGACTACGACGTGATCGCCCTCCAAGAGGTCAACCAAAAAAAAGACGCCCCCAACGTCGCGATGTCGGAACTGGATAACTACATTCCCTGTCAGGACCGGGTCCCGATCAAAGAAGGAAACTTCGTCTATATGGTCGAGAAGACCTTAAGAGAGAGCGGACAGCTCTGGTACTGGAGTTGGCTTCCCACCCACATCGGTTGGGACACTTACGACGAAGGCGTGGCCGTGCTGACGCGCCACCCCATCCGAAAGACCAACGCGGTCTACATCTCAAACTCGACGGATTACAATTTTCCGAAAACGCGTA
>CANRHG010000137.1 GCA_947630385.1 uncultured Eubacteriaceae bacterium | reverse complement strand
AAGCATGAAATAAAAGCAAAATCTTTTTATTTAAGCTTCTTTTAAGGAAAGTATCCGCCCTGGGTATGGCTTATTTCCGGTTATGCGAAATCGGGCCTTTTAAGCTCTGTAACTATTCTACATTAAACTCGCTTAAACCTTAAAACTCTTATACTTGACCGAGAAATAAGTAAACGTTTACATTTTGCCGATCAAAAAAAGCGCCATCGGCTGGCGCGGTGTGGCTGAGTTTACAACGACTCACCTTTTAGTTTTTCCATGACCTTTTTTTCAAGCCTGGAAACCGTCATCTGGGACTTTCCGATGATGTCGGCGACTTCCTTTTGGGTCTTGCCATTATAGTACCGTTCTTCGATGATAACGCGTTCGATCGGGTTTAAGGTCTTAAGCCGGTTTTTCATGTCTTCGACGGTGGTGATATTTTCCATATTGTCGTCTTCGGAGCCCACGAGATCGAGGAGCGTGGTCTCCTGTCCGTCGTTGCTGGCCTCAAATTCCATCGAAAGGGACTTCGGATAGATCACGTTGTTGCCTTCGAGCGCTTCGATAACTTGTTCTTCGGAGATCTCGAGGTAGTCCGCGATGTCCGAGATCGTCGGCGTACTCATAAGCTTGTGTTCGAGCGTGGTCTTTGCCCGGTTGATCTCCCTGTTTAACTCCTGGATCCGACGGGGCACTCGAATGATAAACTGCTTGTCTCTATAGTACTTTTTGATCTCCCCGATGATCGTCGGAGAGGCAAAGGTATCAAACTCAAAACCTTTGGAAGGATCATAACGGTCTACGGCGTACATCAGCCCAAGACAGGCGACCTGGTAGATATCTTCGTAATCGTTACTTTTGTAAGCGTATTTTCTGGTTAATAATTTGGGAATATATAGGTAATTTTCAATTAATTTGTTTCGTATCTTTTTGTCGCGCGTCTTGATGAGTTCGAGAAATAACTCTTTAGCCTCGGCCTTCGAAAGCTGGCTCGTTGATTCCATTATACAACTCCGGTCGTTTAAAAAGTTTTACACTCGTTCCTTCGCCAAGGACGCTGTCAATTCGCATATCATCCATCAGGGACTGTATCAAAAAGATCCCGTATCCCCCGACCTGCTCGCCGAGCCGTGGGGCTTTGATCCGGTCTACGTCAAAACCTTCGCCGGTGTCGGTAACTTCTATACTAAGTCCCCCGTCGCGAAGGTCCATGGCCACTTCGTAGTGGTCGTCCTTGGTACACCCGTAGCGCAGGGCGTTCGTACAGGCTTCCGATATCGCGACTTTCAGGTCTTCGATCTCATCGATGTTCATATGTGCCAAGTTTCCCATCGTAGCGACGCTCATGCGGGCGATGCTAATGTATTCGGGCCTACTTGGCAACGATAAAATGACTGCGTGTTTAGAATATCCTCTCATTTTTCTCTCTACTTTACGATCTCAAAGATCTTATCTACTCCCGTCAGCTGCATCAGCTTTTGGATGCTTCTTTTGGGTTTTACTAGAACGATCTTTTGGCCGTCGGCCAGTCTATTTTTATTGATGTCCATTAAAATACCTAAACCGGTGCTGTCGATGTAGTCCATCTGCTGCATGTCGATCTCGATGACTTTTTCCTGCGCGTCCACCAAGTCTTTTACGGCTTTTTCAAAGCCTTCAGCCGTAGCGATGTCTACTTCACCATTTATAAAAATCTGATTTCCTTTACTTTGAATATCAAGCATAATCCTCCTCGCTTTCAACTAAGTGAAATACCCAAAAGAGGTGAGAAAAAACAAAAGCCGGCCTAAGCCGACTTGTTTGAATCTGGTTCTTTACGTTTAACTACGGTTTGAAGGACTTTGGCAGCGGTTGCCGAGGTCGTAATGAGTGGATGAATGACGTCCTGATTTACGGCCGAAACGGAACCGATGAGTTCTTCCGAAACGTTTTCTACTTTTCCTGTTATCTGGGTTGCGTCTTTGGTGATGGTATTTACGTTCTCTACAATGCCATCGATGTAGCGCTTGTTTTCGTTGACCAGACCGTTGATCTGCGTCATGGTCTCGTTGGTCTGTTTTAACAAGCGTACCAGGTAGATCACAAGTACCACAAAGGCGATCGCGATGATGATCAGGGCCAGTTCCCACCAGGTGATGGATAAATTAATCATGATCTGTTTCAGAGATGACGGTGTCTAAATTCTGTCTTTCGTTTTCTTCTTCGTTGTGAAGTTCTTCGAGTTCCTTATTTAGTTCCGCGATGTCTGCGTTTACTTCGTTTTGAAGACTGTCGATCTTCTTTTCCAGTTGTTCCTTGTATTCCTGGAACTTGTTGGTGACCCCACTGGTCACATCGTCTAAATAGCGGCGGATGTCGCCGTCATACTGGTCGACTTTACTCTTGATGTCGTCAAAGGCGTCCGTGGTAGAGTCCTTGATCTTTTTTCTCATTTCTTCACCGCTTTCGGGTGCACACAAGAAACCGATCGCGCTACCGATGATCGTCCCTATAAATAGACCATGTAGAAAATCAAAACTTTTACACATAATTTACCTCCAAATTAATAAGGCAGTTAGCAGGAAAAGGAATTATTCGTCTTCGCCAAATTTCCCTTCTATCAAAGAAACGAGTGAATCAACAGCTTCTTGTGCCTCATCGCCTTTAGCTTCAATCGTTATTTGAGTTCCTTTAACTACTCCTCCTGATAATATACCCATAATGCTCTTCGCATTAATCCGTTTATTATCATTAATTACATAAATATCGCAATTATTAAAACGTGCGGCTTTTTGAACGAATAGCGAAGCTGGACGGGCATGTAGTCCTGTTTCGTTCCAAACAGTCACTGTAGCACTCGCTGTATCCTTAACACTCATGTCTTTCACCTAAACGACTTTAATCCCTAATTTTTCTATTTCTTTTTTCGCGTAGTCTAAAATTTCCGCGCCCGTGTCAAATTCAAGCGCGCGGTTCGCGATTTTTTGCGCCTGTTCGTAGGTCACGCTACGGACGATGTTCTTGACCTGGGGGATACTCGAAGCGCTCATCGAAAATTCGTCGAGGCCCAGTCCCATGAGGATCAGCGTCGCGTACGGATCGCCCGCGAATTCCCCGCACATGCCGGTGAATTTACCGACTTCCGAGTGGGAGGCCTGGATGACGTTTTTGATCAGGCGTAAAATCGCCGGGCTGTACGGATCGTACAGGTAGGAGATGACCTGATTCATACGGTCGACCACGAGCGTGTACTGGCAAAGGTCGTTGGTCCCGATCGAGAAGAAGTCGACGTGCGGGACGATCTTATCGGCGATGACGGCAGCGGCCGGGATTTCGACCATGATGCCCACGGCGATCTCTTTGTCGTACTTGACGCCTTCTTTATCGAGCTCTTCCATGCATTCTTTAAGGATCTCTTTGGCCTGGAGCACTTCCGGAACCCCTGAGATCATCGGGAACATGATCTTCGCGTTTCCGTATACGGAAGCCCTTAGGATCGCCCGAAGCTGGGTCTTAAAGAGGTTCTTTTCCTTAAAGCAAAGACGTACCGCGCGAAGACCTAAGAACGGGTTCATTTCCTCTTCGAGTTCGAGGTACGGCAGCTTCTTGTCGCCTCCGATGTCGAGCGTACGGATGATGACGGGATCCCCGTGGAAAGCTTCCAGTACTTTCTTGTAAGCTTCAAACTGGGATTCTTCGTCGGGCATGACTTCCGAATTCATGTATAAGAACTCTGTCCGGTACAGCCCTACGCCCGTGCCGCCGTTTTGCAGGACCGCTTCGACGTCGTTGGGTGAGCCGATGTTGGCGACGAGTTCAACTTCGTGCCCGTCTTTGGTGACGGCCGGTTTGTCTTTTAGTTCGGCCAGGACTCTCTTGTATTCGAGATAAGCCTTTTGGTCGGCTTCGTATTTTTCTAAGGTTTTTTGATCCGGTTCTACGATGACTTCACCCGTGGTGCCGTCGACGATGACCTGTTGGCCGGTCTTAACGACTTCGGTGATATCTCCCAGGCCGAGAACCGCGGGGATTTCAAGGCTTCTGGCCATGATCGCCGTGTGCGAGGTACGGCTTCCCACGTCCGTAGCAAAGCCCTTGACGTGCTTTTTGTCCATCTGGGCCGTATCCGACGGAGCCAGGTCTTCGGCGATGATGATCGTATCTTCGTCGAGGCTTGAGATGTCTACGTTTTCAATCCCGAGCAAATTGTTCAGAACCCTCGTTCCCACGTCGCGGATGTCGGCGGCACGGCCCCTAAAGTACGGGTCTTCCATCGCGTCAAACGTCGCGTAGTACATGTCGGTCACGTTTTTGGTCGCGAGCGCCGCGTTCGTCTTGTTGGCCTTGATTTCTTCCCTGATGGCTCCGGCAAATTCCGGATCTTCTAGGACCAGGGCGTGCGCTTCAAAGATCGCCGCGTCTTCTTCCCCGAGGGCTTCGACGGCTTTGTCCTTGATCTTGATAAGCTGGTCTTTACTTTCGTCTAAGGCTTTGTCCAAAACCGCGATTTCAGCTACCGCGTCTTCAACCGTATCCGTAGGAATTTCCGCTTCTTGCTTTACGAAAACAAAAGCTTTTGCGATCGCAATTCCAGGAGATGCACCAATACCATTTTTTTCCATTTATAACCTCTCAGCTTATGAAATTTCGATCCGTCCCTGAAGGGCCCGACTCAACGTGATTTCGTCTACATATTCCATGTCCGCACCGATAGGTACGCCCTTGGCTAGGCGGGTTACCTTGATACCGGCGGGCGCGATGAGATTTCTTAAATACATCGCCGTTGCTTCGCCTTCAGGTGAAGGATTTGTAGCCATGATAACTTCTTTTATAGGTAAGACTTTTAGTCGTTCGATCAGTTCCCGTGACTTGATGTCCTGGGGCCCGATCCCCTCTAAGGGTGAGATCAGCCCGTGCAGGACGTGGTAAAGCCCGTTAAATTCCTTGGTCCGCTCGATCGCGTACAGATCTTTGTTGTCTTCCACCACGCAGAGCACCGTCTGGTCGCGGCTCGGGTCCGAGCAGACGCTGCAGTACTCGTCGTCCGTGATCGAAAAACAGTTCGGACAGGCGTGAACGCTTTGGCTGATTTCCTTGATGGACTGGGCCAGATCGTTTAGCTCGGTTTTATCGGACTCGATCAGGTAAAAAGCCATGCGCTGGGCCGATTTTTCGCCGATGCCCGGAAGCTTCGCCAGTTCCTCGATCAGGCGCTCAACGCTCTTGGGGTAAAAGCTCATAAAAATCTCTGGAGGTCCAGACCACCCG
>CANRHG010000136.1 GCA_947630385.1 uncultured Eubacteriaceae bacterium | reverse complement strand
TTTATCTCTCGATGGAAGGGCGCATGGCCTGTGGGCTGGGGGCCTGTTTCGGTTGCGTTCGCCAGATCCCGATCGTATACAAAAAACAACGGGGCCGCCACCGCTTGATAAACGTCGCCAACAGGCAGATGAAGATCTGTACGGACGGACCGGTCTTTGAGCGTGAGGTCATTTGATGGGACGTCTTGAAGTTTCCTTTCTTGATATCCCCTTTAAAAATCCGCTCCTTGCGGCTTCGGGCACCTACGGCTTTGGCCGCGACTACGAACGTTACTATGATCCGGCCATCCTCGGTGGGATCTGCCTAAAAGGGCTTACTCTTAATCCCCGCGCGGGAAACGAAGGGATCCGCCTTTGGGAGACACCGATGGGACTTTTAAACAGCGTAGGCCTGCAAAACCCGGGCGTTGCGGAATTTATCGAAAAAATTTACCCGGACGTATCTAAGATCGATACGAATATAATCATCAACCTCGGTGGGAGCGATACCGAAGATTACCTAAAGTCCCTGGAGCTGTTAAATGCCATCGACTTTGCTTTTATCGAGCTCAACATCTCCTGTCCGAACGTAAAAGCGGGCGGCATGAGTTTTGGGGTCGACCCGGACCGGACCTACGATCTAATAAAGGCCTGTAAGAAAGTCTCAAGGCACAAGATCGTAGCCAAGCTCACCCCGAACGTCACCGACATCGCAGAAATTGCTGTTGCGGCGCAGGAAGCCGGGGCGGATGGGCTTAGCCTGATCAACACGGTCCAGGGGATGGCCATCGACGTCGACCGCGAAAAAATCGTGTTCGAGAACACCTTTGCCGGGCTTTCCGGTCCCGCGATAAGACCGATTGCGCTTGCCAAAGTCTACCAGGCGGCACAGGCCGTGGATATTCCTGTCATCGGTTGCGGTGGGATCGCGAGTGGGAAAGACGCGATGGAATTTATCCTGGCCGGAGCGAGTCTGGTTGAGATCGGGACAATGAATTTCGTCGATCCGACGGCTCCGGTTCGCATCCTTAGAGAAATGGAAGACTACTGTTACCGTAGAGAAAGGAAAATCGAAGACTTTATTGGAAATGTTCAGTCCTGAATTTTCTTTTTTTAGTCTGATTATCGTTGTAGCTGTCTTTGGCGCGTTTTTCGGCCGGTACTGTTCGGGACTGGTCGGACGCGTCTGTGGACAAAAGAAGAAACGCTGCGCGGCCTGCGGAAGAAAAATCGGCACGATCCCGGTCGTCTCGTACGTCACGAGCCGGGGCGTGTGCCCGAAATGTGGCAACCACCTTCCGAAGGCCCGTATTATTTTGGAACTTACCGGAACGCTGCTTCCGTTTTTTTTGTTTGGCAGCTTTAATTTTACCCTAAGCGGGATCCTCGACTACTTCTTTTTGATGCTCGTCTTAACGGCGGGAACGATCTGCTTTTACAAAGGTCAATTACCGACCGATTTTTGCGCGCTCTGTTTTATCTTTCCGCTTACTCTACTCTTTACCGGGCAAGTCTCGGTGAGTTCCTTCTTTTTGGGGCTCCTTACCGGCCTCATTTTCTCCTTACTGATCAGCTACGTCCTAGGTCTGGGAAGGGAGAGCCTGATCGACGCGCTCTTTAGCGCCGTCAGCGGCGCCCTGCTCGGCCCAAAACCAACCGTCATCTATTTTCTGATCTTTTTGATCCTGTACGGTTTTTATAAGCTCCTGTCAAAGAACATCCCGCCGGCACCTTACGTGCGGTATCGACCTTTATCACGGTCTTTGCCGGCGCGGCGCTGAGTTCGGGAGCGAATGAATTTTTAAACTTTTTGGCAAAATAATGCAATTTGAACGAAAACTCCAACTGGCCACGGACCTGTATCAACTGAGTATGGCCAACGTCTATTTTAATGAGGGAAAACAGGACCAGGAAGCGGTCTTTGATCTGTTTATCCGGAAAAACCCCTTTAACGGCGGGTATACGGTCGCGGCCGGACTCGAGCAGGTGATCGAATACGTAAAAAACTTAAAGTTTACCGACGAAGATATAAAACAACTTAGGGAGAATCACCCCGAGTTTAGCGAGGACTTCCTTGATTACCTACGGGACTTCCGTTTTACGGGAGACCTGTACGCGCTACCGGAAGGGACGATCTTCTTTCCGCAAGAACCCATAATCCGCGTTCGTGCCCCACTGATCGAAGCCCAGCTCATCGAGACTACGCTCCTGTCTATTATCAACCACCAGACTCTGATCGCGACCAAAGCCTCCCGCATCGTCGACGAGACGGGGAGCGACACGACGATGGAATTTGGCCTTCGTAGAGCCCACGGTAGCGAAGCCGGCTACTTCGGAGCCAGGGCGGCCATTATCGGTGGCTTTGACGGGACGAGTAACGTCGAGACCGAGGATATGCTCTCACGCCCCTCGATGGGGACGATGGCCCACTCGTTCGTCCAGAGTTTTGACAGCGAAAAGGAAGCCTTCGAGACGTTTTGCCGGTACAATCCGGACAACGCGGTCTTACTCGTGGACACCTACGATACGCTCGGCCAGGGGATACCGACGGCGGTCGAAGTCTTTAAGAAGATGCGAAAAGACGGCGTGATCACCGGGACCTACGGGATAAGAATCGACTCGGGGGACTTAGCCTATCTCACCCGCGAGGCACGTAGGATCTTAGACGATAACGGGCTGACCGACGCGGTCATCTGCGCGAGTAGCGACCTCGACGAGTACTTAATTAAAGACTTAAAGATCCAGGGCGCCAAGATCGACTCCTGGGGGATCGGGACCAAACTGATCACGGCCTACGATTCACCGGCCCTGGGTGGGGTTTACAAGATGAGCCAGATCGATGGGGAACCAAAGCTAAAGGTTTCGAACGACCCGGGAAAGATCACCAACCCCGGTTTTAAGCGCCTTGTGCGAATTTACGGAAACAACAACAAGGCCTTAGCCGATCTAATGCTCTTAGAAGGGGAAGAAATCGATACGAGTAAGCCCTTAAAGATCTTCCATCCGCTATACCCCTGGAAGAAGCGGACGCTCGTGGACTACAACGTAAAAGACCTGCTCGTTCCGGTCTTTAAAGACGGAGAATGTGTCTACGACTCTCCCGAGGTCAGCCAGATGAGCGAGCTCCTTAAGAGCGAGAAAGAAAGCATCTGGCCCGAGTACCGCAGGATGACCAACCCCGAAGAGTTCCACGTGGACCTCTCGCAGTCGCTGTACGATTTAAAGCAGGACCTACTATCTAATATTTCCCATGAAGACCCAAAGGATCCACACGCCGATTAAAGCCGCGGAGCTGATCAATAAAGGCGAGGTCGTGGCGTTTCCGACCGAGACCGTCTACGGGCTCGGCGCGGACGCCTTTAACGAAGAGGCCGTACGAAACATCTTTAAGATCAAAGGCAGACCCGGCGATAACCCCTTAATCGTTCACGTAGCTAGGCTAGAGGATATAAAAAGGATCGCTAAAGAGATACCGGGGAAGGCTATGGCCCTGATCGATGCCTTTTTTCCGGGCCCGATCACGCTCGTACTTAAAAAACGGGACGAGATACCGGATATAGTCACGGCGGGACTTACAACGGTCGGGGTGAGGATGCCACGGGACCCGATAGCAAGCGCCTTTCTTAGTGCCTGCAACAATCCCGTAGCGGCGCCGAGCGCGAACCTCTCGGGTAGGCCCTCTCCGACGACGAGTGAGGAGACGCTAAGAGACCTCGAGGGGAAGGTTCCGGCAATTTTAACCGGGAGCCGCTCGAACGTTGGGATCGAGTCGACCGTGATCGACCTAACGGTCGAGTCGCCGCAGATCCTTAGACCGGGGCATATAACGAAGGAAGAAGTCGAAGCCGTGATCGGGCCGGTCGGAACGGCCGGAGTGATCAACCGCTCGCCCGGCACGCGCCACACCCACTATAAGCCCGACGCTAAGGTCATCCTTTTAAAAGGGGATATAAAAAGTAAGCTAACTCCGGGCTCGGTCCTTTTTACGACATTAAGCAAACCCGAAGACTTTGAGGGCGATACCATAGACTTAGGGAAGGGACCGGCCGAGTGGGAACACAACCTGTTTTTGGCCCTGAGGGAAGCGGAAAAACGTTACGATACGATCTACATCGAGTTTTTTGATATCGACGAGTCTAACCGAGGAGTTGCCGACCGGATGCTCAGAGCCAGTGGAGGTGAGATAAGATGATAGGAATATACGGAATAAGCAAGGCCTCGATCGGCCTGGCCTGCAGGCTCGCCCAGTGTGGGTGCGAGCCGCTTTTGGTCACGGGCTTTGAAGAAGAACTCGAAGAATTCACCGAGGGCCTGTCGCACTACCCGAAAAAGCTGACAAAGGCCTATAAGGAGCACCAAAAACAGATCAAAGTCTCGGGAAATACCGCCGCGCTGCTCTCCTGCGACCTGATCTTTGTCACGGCACGGCTCGTGCGTGGGGAAGAAGACCCGGCAGAAGCGATGCGCTTTTACACCAAAGACGTGCTAACGCTCCTAAGAGCGGGTATAGATAAGAAGGCCGAAAAGTTAAACATCGTGCTCTTTGAAGAACTCCCCTTTAGGGGATACGCGGCGCTGCTCGAAGCTGTAAAAAAGGAACTCGAGGGCGATCTTAAATACAGTCTCGCTTACGCGCCGGTGTTTGACGGCAGTGGTGACGTCGATTTTCTCTCCCGCCCGGCTTACGCCCTAATCGGGAGTGAGAATGAAGAGACTACCGGAAGACTTACTGAACTCTACCACAAGCTAAGGGTTCCTAAAAAGAAGATCTACCGCTCGACGCCCAAAGGGGTCGACGACGCGCTGATCTTAGACGACGCGTATAGACTAACGCTGCAGGCCTTTGTAAATGAAGCGACCAGGGTCAGCGACGACGACCTGTTTTATAAACTCGTCTCCGTACAAAAGATCCCAAAGGCCACCTTCGGTATCAGCCATAAACTGACCGAAAGGCTACAGGGGCTTACCGCCCTCGACTCAAAACTTGAGCTCTTTGAGACGACCCTAAAGCACAGCCTAAAAGTAGCCGACGATTCGGTCGCCGGTATCCTAGCCAAACTTAAAGAGATCGAGCCGGTCGGTACGGTTACGGTCGTGGGCTTTATGCAGGCCCAGGGCGAGAGCGATATGAGGGGCGCGACGGCCCTTAAACTCTTTGAAGCCCTGGCCTACGAAAACATCCCGGTACGCCTGTACGCGCCCGAAGGCTACAGCGATCTTAAGTGGCGCCTCAGGGATTTTAACGAGGACATCACGTATTGTACGAGTTTTTCCGAAGCAACCCGTGGCGCGCACGTTCTACTCGTACTGGGAACGCCGGGCTTTG
>CANRHG010000135.1 GCA_947630385.1 uncultured Eubacteriaceae bacterium | reverse complement strand
GCGCATAACGTCTTCCTTTTCGCGCCCTTTCATTTTGCCGTGTAAAATTCCTACGGGATATTCCGAAAAGTAGTCAAGCATAAGCTCGGCGGCGTAATTTTCCGCGCTTGCGAGGTCACTTTCGCCCTCATCGACAAGCGGACAAACTATATACGCCTGCCGACCGCTTTCAATTTCTTTTTTAATATAATTTAAGCGCCGTAGAAACTCTCTGCGGCGCTTGATGGTTTTTTCGTTATCGGAGCCCTTCATCCTCTCGGTCCGGCAGATGAGGCTGTCCCGTTCGTAGTTTAAGAATTTAAGTCGGTCTGCCTCATCACCAACGCAGGACTTGATCCCGTATTCTAGCTCGAGTTCATCCTCATAATACGTCTTTCCGGGTTCTACGACTAAGACCGTATAAAATTTTCCCCGGTCGTACACGGTGATATCCTTTAAAATCTTAAAGTTTTCACACAAAAACCGGCGAAGCTCGCTCTTATGATCGTTGGGTTGAAGGACCATCCGCTCAAAACGCTGCGCTTTTTTTAGATCTTTTTGTAAGATCTCTAAGATCGTGTGTCCACCCATGCCCGCGATCACGGCCTGTCCGGTCCCTTCGACCGGTTCAAGGCCGCTTCCCAGTCGAAAATCCACTTCTTTAATGCCTTTGTCCTTAAGCTGCTTCGCCGCTCTTTTTAGCGGGTTTTCATTGATATCCGTAATGTGGGCGTAAGGGATTGTTTTTTCTTCTAGAAGCGTACTCGGGATCAGGGCGTGGTCGCTCCCAACATCGGTCAAGGGGACGTCCGGCAGCACGTTTTTTGCGATGACTTCCAGGCGCTTAGGAAGGCTCACGTCAAGTAATCTTTGAGCTTTTTCGAGCGGCTCGGGTGGCGCAGTTTTCGCAGCGCTTTGGCTTCGATCTGGCGGATGCGCTCGCGGGTGACGTTAAACTCCTTACCCACTTCTTCGAGGGTCCGGGTACGACCGTCGTCGAGCCCAAAACGCAGACGCAGCACCTTTTCTTCCCGTTCGGTCAAGGTCCCGAGTACTTCAAAGAGCTGTTCTTTAAGAAGCGCGTAGGAAGCGGCTTCGGCCGGGGCCGGCGCGTCTTCGTCGGGAATAAAATCGCCGAGGTGCGAGTCTTCCTCTTCGCCGATCGGGGTTTCGAGCGAGACGGGGTCCTGGGCGATCTTTTGGATCTCGCGGACCTTTTCTTCGGTAAAGCCAAGCTCGTCCCCGATTTCCTTCGGCGTCGGCTCTCTTCCGAGTTCCTGAAGGAGTTGTCTTGAGACGCGGATGAGCTTGTTGATGGTTTCGACCATGTGAACGGGGATACGGATCGTACGGGCCTGGTCGGCGATGGCGCGGGTAATGGCCTGACGGATCCACCAGGTTGCGTAGGTCGAGAATTTAAAGCCCTTGGTGTAATCAAACTTTTCGACGGCTTTGATCAGGCCGAGATTTCCTTCCTGGATCAAGTCGAGGAAAGTCATGCCGCGCCCGACGTAACGTTTGGCGATTGAGACGACGAGCCTTAAGTTGGCTTCGGCCAACTCCTTTTTGGCCTGTTCGTCGCCCGCTTCCATGCGTTTTGCCAGTTCCATCTCTTTTTCAGCCGTCAAAAGCGGGACTTTTCCGATCTCTTTGAGGTAAAGACGCACCGGGTCGTTGACGTTTACGGTTTCCACGACCTGGGCGAGTTCGGTGTCGTTTGACGGGCGCACTTCCTCGAGCTCATCGTCGTCTTTGATCTGATCGATGGTTTCGATATCGATGTCTCCGAGTCCGTGATCGTCGTGTTCCACTTTGATCCCTTTGTCCTGTAAGAGCAAAAAGATCGCGTCAAAAGCCTCGGTATCGAGTTCGAGCTCGTCCAAAGCTTCCACTACTTCGTCGTTCGAGAGTTGATTATTGTTCTTTTTAGCCGTCTCTACTAATTTTTGAACCTCTGGTAAGTTTTCCAAATAATCAAATTGTTCGTTATCTTTAATATCGGTCATTTCAATCGCCTTTCTAAAAAACCTTGAAAACCGGTACGCTCGTCTGAGCCGGGCGGCTGTTTTCTTTTACGAAAAAACAAGCGTACTACTTCCTCTGAAGTTGAACTATTTTTTCAAGTACCTCCCCTTTGTTTTCCGCCACTTCAAGCTCCTTGGACAGCTGATGAAGTTCTCTCTTTTTTCGGTACTCCATGATCTTATCTAGGGATATCTGTAGCAGTTCCGGGGAAGGTTCAGCCTGACGCAGTTTTTCCAGTAACTTTTCTTGTTTATTTCCAACGGGAGCCGTATCTTTGTTTTTAAATTTTAAAAAAATCTCACGGGCTAGGAGGCTGTCGAAATCCTCGATTTCCAGTCCGTAGGTATCGATCAGACCCGGATCTTTTAAGATAAAACACAAAAGATAAAACTGGGCCTGAAGGAGGGCTCCCTCTGTTTTCTTGTTTTTCTTTTTGGGCCTGAGGGTCTCGGGGGTGATCATTTCCTGGCGGATCGCTTCGACCGATATGCCGGTCTTTTTTGCGATATGCTCAAGGTAGTATTCTTTTTCGTAGCTTTTTAAGTCTTTGATCAGGGAAAGCGCGGCGGAGATGTAACTAAAGAGCTCTTCGTGGTTGTTAAAATCGTAAGCCCGCTCCAGAAGCGAGAGCCTAAAATCGATTTCCGCGACCGCTTGTTTTAACTGCTCTTTAAAAGCCTCTGCCCCATTTTTTTGAATGTAGCTGTCCGGGTCTTCACCGTCGGGAAGGCGCACGATCCTAAGTTTTAACTTGCTGTTTTTTAAAATCTCAAGAGCCCTTAGCGTAGCTTTCTCCCCGGCGCTGTCCCCGTCGAAGACGAGGTAGACGTTTTTAAAATACCGCTCAAGAAGGCCAACGTGATCACTTGTAAAAGACGTCCCGAGAGCCGCGACGCAGTTTTTAAAACCGTAGGTGTACAGGCGGATCACGTCCATGTAACCTTCGACCATCAGTACGTCTTCCCCCTGGCGTTTGGCCCGGTTTAGGTTAAAGAGCTCTTTTCCTTTTTTAAAGAGCTCGTTTTCCGGCGAGTTTAAGTACTTCGGCCCGTTATCGTTTTCGTTTATTTTTCGCGCGCCAAAACCGATGACCCGTCCCGAAACGTCCTGGATCGGAAAAATGAGCCTGGAGTGGAAACGGTCGTAAAGTTTGTTGTTTTTTTGCGAGCGCGTCACAAGCCCGAGCTTTAACAGACCCTCGGTGTCCTCAGACTTTTGACTTAAAACGTCCCAGTCCCGTCCCCCGTAGCCAAGGCCGAACTCTTTGATGGCCGAAGCCGTGATCCCCCTGGATTTTAGGTAGTTTAGGGCATCGGGACTTGATTTTAACTCGTTATAATAGAAATTTGCCGTATCCTTATTGAGCCTTCTTAGCCGGTCTAACTCTTGTTCTCGTTTTGTATCTTTTTTATAATTATCTTTAGGAAGTTCGATGCCGGCTCGTCCTGCCAAGTACTTGACGCTTTCGACGAAGTCAAGGCCCATCTTCTCCTGGACGTAGGTATAAACGTTTCCACCGACGCCGCAGCCAAAACAGTGATATAATTGTTTTTCACGGCTGACGTTAAAGGACGGCGTTTTTTCGTTGTGAAACGGGCAACACGCGATGTAAGCGTTTCCCCTTTTTTTGAGCGGGACCTGTTCCGAGATCAAATCGACGATGTCGTTGGCCTGGGCCACCTGTTCGATAAATTCTGGACTGTAATAGGACATTGAACTTAATATATACCCAATTTTTGATGAAATAACAATTTATTGAAAAAAATTTTGAAAAATATATTATAACAAAAATCGAGGAATTTACAATGTATTGGTTTTATAATCTGTCGCTAATACGAAAAATTTTGGTCGCCTGCGCCGTCATCTGTCTGGCAGCCGGCGTATCCGCGGGAGGAAAAGCCATCACCGGCGGGGTCCTGTGCTTTATCGTCTTTGGGACCCTCGGGCTACTGCTGCCGAACAAGCGCGCCAAAAAGAAAGATAAGGCCTGGCTTAATAAAGTGAGCCCCCACGTTCCGGAGAAATACCGGGTCATGAACGTGATCTTTTCGATCCTATCGCTCGTCATTCTTTTTGTCGGAATTTACTTTTTGTTTGGTTCACTGCTTAAGGACGCCTATTTTGCGGCCATCGTTTGGAGCTTTGTCGCGCTCGCCGGTTTTTCTTCGTTTGTCGCGCAAAACCCGCGCCTTTACAACGAAGCGTACGCAAAAAACAAGATGGTCCCGCTAAAAAAAGAGACGACGATCGGCGAATTTTACCAAAAGGTCTATAAGATCCCGACCCCTTACGGGACCCCGCTACTGGAGCGGCCAACGCCCGAGGGAAAACCCGAAGGGATCTACCGCATCATCGATTACCAGTGGGTCGTTTTTTTTCGCGTCCGAAACGACCAGATCCTGATCCGGGCCGAGCCCCTAGAAGGGATCGAACCCAATTTCACACAGTCAAAACACGTGTTTGAGTTTTTAAACCAACTCGTGGAGCTTTTTAGTTTTATCGAAAACACCGGAAACGCTCCAAACCCCGAAGAAGTACACAGAATTTTTTATGAAAGAGAAAATCGTAGCAAAGCTTAAAGACAACTTAAAAAAAGACCGCTTGCAACTAGCGGTCCGTATTATTTTAGGCGTGATCCTGTCGATTTTGATCGCTTACATCCTCAAGATCGATTTCGCCTCATCGACGGGTGTGATCACTTTACTGACGATCGATCAGACCAAACGGGCGACCTTTGAAAAGACTTTTTTACGTATCATCTCGTTTCTTTATACCTATTTGATCTCCTGGTTTGCCGTCGATTTTTTAAAGCTCGACCCCACGCTCAGTTTCGCGATCTCGATCACCTTAGTTACGCTACTTACCTTTTTACTGCGTTGGGACTCGACCCTTTCGGTCAACTGCGTGATCTTAATTCAACTTTTTTTAAACTCAAAACCGTTTAACTTTAACCTGTTCTTAAACGAAACGGGCCGCCTCTTGGTTGGGGTTTTGACGGCCCTGTTTATCAACTGGATCTTTAACGTGCGTTTTGACGATACGGAAGCATCGGGCGATTAGTTCTTTTTCGGAGCTTTTTCGTCCGTTTTTTTATCTTCTTTATCTTCTGTTTCCTTTTTTTTCTTTAAGTCGCTCGGCCTAATCACTACCTTTTGAGGTTTAATTCTAGGTCTAGGAGTTTTATTCTTATTACGTGAGGAACTCCTTCTTTTATCTGCGTTAGGATCTATTAAAACTTCTTTAGCTTCTTCTGGTTCGACCTGTTTGGCTTCTGCTTTTTTCTGCTCTTCTTTTTTGACTTCTTTAGTTTCTA
>CANRHG010000134.1 GCA_947630385.1 uncultured Eubacteriaceae bacterium | reverse complement strand
TGAAGTTCATGATGAACGGCGCGGTCACGCTCGGTACGATGGACGGGGCCAACATCGAGATCCGCGAAGCCGTGGGCGACGACAACATCTTTATCTTCGGGCTCACCGAAAAAGAGGTCGCCAACTACCAACAAAACGGCGGCTACCACGCCTATGAGGTCTACCAGAACGACGAGCGCCTGCAAAAGGTCTTAAACCAGCTCGTCGACGGGACCTACGGGGACTTCCGCATGATCTACGACTCGCTCCTTCTGGGCGGGGATACTTACTTTGTCCTAAAAGACTTTGCCGACTACGTAAGAGCCCACGAAGACGTCGACAAGGCCTACCGTGACCAGGAAAAATGGGCCAAGATGAGCCTGATGAACACGGCCAACTCCGGGATCTTCTCGTCGGACCGCAGCATCGAAGACTACAAGAAAAACGTCTGGAAACTCACCGAATAATGTTTAATCCGTTTATGTAAACGATACAATATTAATAAAAACTATTGGAGGCAAACTATGAAAACTGAAACCGTGGCTATGCTCCTAGCCGGTGGACAGGGTTCTCGACTTGGGTCTCTTACGTTCAACAACGCCAAGCCTGCCGTGCTTTTCGGAGGCAAGTACCGCATCATCGATTTCCCGCTCAGTAACGCGATGAACTCGGAAATCGACACCGTGGGCGTACTCACGCAGTACCGTCCGTACGTACTTAACTCCTACATCAGCGACGGAAGAGCCTGGGGGCTGGACAAACCCGGTTATGGGGTCAGCATCCTTCCGCCCTATGAAGGACGTAAAGGAGCCCGCTGGTACGCCGGGACGGCCGACGCGATCGCCCAGAACATCGATTTCATCGACCGCTACGATCCGGAATACGTGCTCATCCTCTCAGGCGACCACATCTACCAGATGGATTATTCCAAACTCATCGACTACCATAAAAAGAAAAAGGCCCAGCTGACGATCGCGGTCATGGAAGTGCCGTGGGACGACGCCAGCCGGTTCGGGCTCGTGGAAGTCAACGACGACATGCGCATCATCGGCTTCCAGGAAAAGCCGGAAAATCCCAAGAGCAATCTCGCCTCGATGGGGATCTACGTCTTCAACTGGAAGATCTTGAGGGAAGAACTCCTGGCGGATATGGAAGATGACAACAGCAAGCACGACTTCGGCATGAACATCATCCCGACCATGCACGCCCAGGACATGCGCATTTTTGCCTACCCCTTTAGCGGCTACTGGCGCGACGTCGGAACGATCCAGAGTTATTTCGACGCCAACATGGACCTGCTCGACGATTCGGTCGATTTCAACATCAACGATAAGAACCTGCCGTTCTTCTCGAACAACTTCAGCCGTTCCCCGCAGTTTATCGGCTCGGGCGCCAAAGTCACCGACAGCCTGATCTGTGACGGGTGCGTGGTCTTCGGCACGATCGAACACTCGATCCTCTCGCAGGACATCTTCATCGACAAAAACGTCGTGCTCAAAAACTGCATCGTCCACACCGGGGCCGTCATCGAAGACGGGGCGGTACTCGAAAACTGCATCGTGGGATCGTACGCAAAAGTTCCCGCGGACGCCCGCTACATCGCTTCCGAAAGCGATAATCCGGACGAGATCCACGTTTTAAACTCGTAAAGGAGACAAAAATGAAAGATACCCTTGGCGTCATCGTCCCGCTTATCGGAGACGATACGAACTTAAATCCCCTACTGGGTCATCGCACGATCGGAACGCTTCCGTTCGGAGGCCGCTACCGCCTGATCGATTTTAGCCTCTCAAACATGGTCAATTCCGGCGTCGTAAAAGTCGGCGTCATCGGGACCGTGCGTTATTCCTCCCTGATCGACCACCTGGGGACCGGGAAAGAATGGCTGCTTTCGCGCAAGACCAACGACCTGTCCATCCTTACGGGGTCGGTCAACCGCAAGATCGAAGGCGACTACAGGATCAACATGCTCGACTTTATCCTAAACAAGCCGTTTTTCGAAAAAACGACCAAGGACAAGGTCATCATCGCCGCCTCCAACATCGTCACGACCTTCGACTTTAACCTTCCGGCACAGGTCTTTAACAAGAACGACGCCGACATCGTCATGATCTACCGCGCCGAAAGCCCATCGGCGACCACGCTAAACACCGACGTGTTCCTGACGACCGAAGGCCACCGCGTGACGGCCATCGACTACGCCAACGACAAGAAGACGTCTAAAAAATACGCCGACATGATGATCGTAAGCAAGGATACGCTGCTAAAACTGATCAAGACCAGCGAAAAGAGCGAAGAATACGATTTGATGCGCATTTTAATGGACAACGTTGATAGCCTGAAGATCTATGGGTATGAACTAGAAGGCTATTTCAACCGGGTCTTTGACATCAACCATTACTACAACGCCAACATGGATCTGCTCGACTACGACGTGCTCAAGGAACTCTTCTTGACCGAAGCGCCGGTCTATACCAAGATCAAGGACAACCATCCGACGCGTTATGGGCTCAACAGCCACATCGAAGACTGCATCGTGGGTTCGGGCGGCTACATCGACGGCGAAATCAACCACTCGATCGCCTTCAGGGAAGTCGAGATCGAAGAAGGTTCCAAGATCAGCAACTCGATCATGATGCAAAAATGTCACATCGGCAAAAACGTCACTTTAGACCACGTGATCTTTGACAAAGAAGTCACGGTGCGAGACAATACAAGTCTGATCGGAACCGTCGAAGAACCGATCATCCTGTCTAAAGCGACGACAATTTAAATTTATGGATAAACTAAAAGTATTATTCGCTTCCTCGGAATGTTTCCCGTTCGCCAAAAGTGGCGGACTGGGAGACGTCGTGGGAGCCCTTCCACAAGCCTTCCCGAAAAAGGAAGTCGATGCCCGGGTCATCCTCCCGAAATACGAGACGATCCCCTGGGACTACGTCAAGGACTTCGAGTACCTGACGAATTTTTGGATAAAAATCGGAAACGAAAACCAGTACTGTGGGCTTTTCAAGTACGATTTCGACGGCATCACCTATTATTTTGTCGACAACGAACACTACTTCAAACGCCCGGCCCTGTACGGGTTTTACGACGACGCGGAACGCTTTATCTTCTTTTCCAGGGCGGTGCTCGAGTGCATCCCCTACATCGATTTTTATCCGGACGTGATCCACGCCAACGACTGGCAGACGGCGCTGGTGCCGTTTTTGCTCAAGGAACAATACGCCTGGCACTATACGAACACCAAGACCTGCTACACGATCCACAACATCAAGTATCAGGGACAGTACGGGTTCGACGACGTAAAGACGATCCTAAATCTCGACTATTTCCCGGCCCAGATGGAATACTACCGCGACGTCAACTTCATGAAGGCCGCGATGTACACAGCCGACCTCGTCACGACGGTCAGCCCCACCTACGCCGAAGAGATCAAAGATCCGTACTACGGCGAGGGCCTCGACGGCGTAGCCAGAGACATCGACTGGAAACTGCACGGGATCTTAAACGGGATCGACGAATCGGTCTACAACCCGCAGACGGACAAGGCGCTGTACGAGAATTACACGCGCTCGCTGCGTAAAAAGACCGAAAACAAGGAAAAACTCCAGGAAGAGCTGGGGCTACCGATTCGCCCGAACGTTCCGATGATCGCCGTGATCACCCGCCTGGTCGACCAAAAGGGGATCGATCTGCTTCTCGGCGTGATCCACGACATCCTTCAGATGGACATCCAGCTCGTCGTTCTCGGAACGGGTGATAAGGAATACGAAAACCGCCTAAAGGAAATAGCCGCGGCCTATCCCGACAAGATGCGGGCACTCATCCAGTTCAACGAAGAACTCTCGCACAAGATCTACGCCGCTAGCGACATGTTCCTAGTTCCTTCAAAGTTTGAACCCTGTGGACTGACCCAGATGATCGCGCTGCGCTACGGGACGATCCCGATCGTTCGCGAAACCGGTGGGCTTAAAGACTCGATCCAGTACTTCAACCCCGAAACGGGCGAAGGCAACGGCTTTAGCTTTAAGACCTACAACGCCCACGATATGCTCTACACGATCCAAAAGGCCGTCAACATGTACTACGACCACAAGAAAGAATGGCGTGAGTTGGTCAACAACGCCTTTGAGTCCCACTACAACTGGAAGTCATCGGCACAGACCTACCTCTATTGGTATAAGAAAATCACGGGCAGACTTTAGATCTGCCCTTCTTTTTTATTATGTATTTTAAACACGATTCCTGGGACACATTTTACAAAGACCCTTTCGGAGCGCTCCCGATGGGGAGTTACGCTACTTTTCGGGTAAAGAGTTCTGAAGTGGAAAACATCTCGCTTCACACGCGCTTTCGCGACAGCGAAAACACCTATCCTATGAAGCGCATAAATAAAGATATCTACGAAGTTACGATCCAGATGCCTTCGACTACAGGGCTTTTGTGGTACGAGTTCACGTTCGACTACTTCGGACAGACCTACACTTACCGTACCGGCCCCGACGGGCTTGGCGGCGAGGGACAGGTCGACCTGTTCGGCAACGTCCCCTATCAGATCACGGTCTACGACCCGGCCCGTAAAGTTCCCGACTGGTACAAAGAAGGGGTGATCTACCAGATCTTTCCGGACCGTTTCTACAAGGGCGACTACGAAGGCACCTACTTCCCTAAAAGCGTTCTCCACGGCAACTGGTCCGACAAGCCCCACTACTTCAGGGGACCCGACGGCTCGATCGAATACTGGGACTTTTACGGCGGGAACCTGGCCGGGATCACCGAAAAACTCGACTACATCAAAAACCTCGGCGCGACGATCCTTTATTTAAATCCGATTTTTCTTGCCATGAGCAATCACAAGTATGACACGGCCGACTACCACCGGATCGCGCCGGAGTTCGGGGAACTTTCGGACTTTAAAAAACTGTGCGAAGAGGCCAAAAAGCGCGGCATGCACGTGATCCTCGACGGCGTCTTTAACCACACCGGAGACGACAGCGTCTACTTTAACCGCTACGGCCGTTTCGGCCCGGGTGGAGCTTACAACGACGAGAACAGCCCGTTCGTGAAGTGGTACAATTTCACCGACTACCCGAACGTCTACGAATCCTGGTGGGGGATCCCGTCGATGCCGAGCATGGACAAAAACAACAGCAGCTACCAACACTTCGTCTACGCCGGGGACAACTCGGTCATAAGAAAATGGCTGCGCCTCGGGGCCGACGGCTGGAGGCTCGACGTAGCGGACGAGCTGACCGACGAGTTTATCGTCGGGATCAAGTCCGCCATGCAGCTCGAAAAGCCGGACTCGGTTTTAATCGGTGAAGTCTGGGAAGACGCCTCGAACAAGGTCGCCTACGGG
>CANRHG010000133.1 GCA_947630385.1 uncultured Eubacteriaceae bacterium | reverse complement strand
GTAAGTTGTAGTTAGTGTAATTAAACCTGAAGAACCAGCAATAACATTTAAGCGCCTTCTATTCCTGAAGTAAACGAAGCTATAGAATACAAACAAAAACGAGAGGTAAATAAATTGAATCCTGAACAAGTTTATAAGAAATATCTTAAACGAGCCTTAAAGGACCCTTCAGACAAAAAGACAATGGATTATAAAACCTTTATTCAGCTATGGGATTTATCAGAGGCTTTCAGAAAAGAAATTGTTAAATACGTTAAAGAAACAGAAACATTATAGAAGCCCTTCTTAAAGGGCATTTTTTATTGATTGATGTTAGGACGTCAGGAAAACCGCCTGAAAGCCCGTTTAACAAATACCGGCTATCCTGAAGAAGCGACAAACAACCGTTAAGCGCCTGTATTACTGTTTGATGTTAAGCGCCTTCAGGAATACTCAATTAGTTTTAAGGCGTCAAATTTGCATTATTTATCAGAATCCATAGATACAACCGTAGAATAATACTATCAGACAAAACAACCCTGATTTTGGCCAAATTTTGGCATCTTTAAACGGCTATAACCAGCCTAAAAATACTTTCTGAAATACTTTCGAGAAAATCAGGAAAACAATAACCGACAGAAAGCCCGAAAAATTCAAAGAATACAGTAAACTACTGAAGTTTTTAAACATCGAATGACTTCTTTATACTTGAATAATACCATATAATAAGGTATTATATTGATTATAAGAAATAAGGCTGAAAGTATTGAAGATGTTAGGTTTTAACTGAAGTTTTTACACTCGAAAACGACCTGAAGCCCTTCAAATACTTTTTGTTTGTAGTCGGTTGAAAGTTTAAAGCTGATTTAATCAGGAAAACAAAATCAGTTTGAAAACCTTCAGCTATTAGTTTTTCAATAAAGGAGTTTTAAAACATGAAACAACAAGATGAATTAATTAGAGAACTGTTTAATCATGAATTTACAAGTTTTTTGGAATTAGAAGAATACGATGAAGTAACAGACTATGCTACACAAGTAGTTGAATATTTAGCAGGTAGAATATCAGACAAAAACGAATATAAACGAGATTTAATCATAGAGTTTTCAGACACGCTAAACGCAAAAACTTATGAACTTAAACGAAAAGCGTTTGAGGCCGGCGTTGACAATACATTAAGCCTTCTAGGATACCAGCCGGCATTTAATCAGAGTGGGAACAACCAGCAAACAAAAGATAATGGATAAACAATAAGCCAGTGAACCCACGTTGTTTATTCTATCAAACACCGGTATTTGATGTTTTTAACGAGGCGGTTTAATACCGCTTCGCTTTATTCCTGTTAAAGGAGCGACAAATTGAATACATCTTACAGTAAGAACGATCGAATTATTAATAAGCTATCAGAAATTGAAAAACTGCTGGAGCGTCCGGAGCTTGAAAGCCTGAAGGCTAAAGACTTACTACAGGCGCTTATAGAAGCTTCAGAATACAACACGGTTTACCTGGACGCCTTAAACTATCTTAAAGGCGTTTTAATTAGCAAAGTCGAATTGAAGGAAAATGAAAACCAGTAATTATTTAAACATCGCTAATAAATGGATAACGGATTTAGCGAATCAGGGAAAATCGTTAAACACGTTAAAGACTTACAAGAACGCTTTAAAAGTATTTTATGAATACCTTCAGAATCAGGAAATAGAAGAAATAACGCAAGAAGCGCTGATTAATTTCAAGAACGATTTAACCGAACAGAAAAGCAACGGCAAAGTCAAAATTAGTACCATCAATACCCGAATAATCACTTTAAACAAGTTTTTCAAGGAAAACGGAGAACCTGAACTTAAGCTTAAAGTTGAAAAGGAACAACGAAAGCACGTTTTAGACAATGTATTAAGTCTTACGGACTATAACCGCCTGTTAAGGTGGGCTGAAAAGCTGGGAATGGAACGAGAAAGCTTAATCATGCAAACTTTAGTTGGTACCGGTATACGTATAAGCGAATTAGAGTTTTTTACGGTAGAAGCATTAAGTAAGCTAAAGAATAAGCGAAATAATAAAGGACTCGAAATAAAGAACAAGGGGAAAACAAGGAAAGTTTACCCGCCTAAGAAGCTAGTAAATGATTTATTGAACTATGCAAAGAAAAACGGTATAGAAGAAGGCGTTATATTTCAGGGTAGAGACCCTAACAAGATGTTAGATAAAACGCTAATATGGAAAAACTTAAAATACATTGCTGGACGTGCTCGAGTATCTAAAGCTAAAACGCATGCTCACTCATTTAGGCATCTTTTCGCCCTTGAATACTTAGACCGCCCGAACGCTAATATTTCTCAATTAGCAGACATTTTAGGCCACTCGAATTTAGAAACAACAAGGATTTACTTAACTGAGACTTCAGCCCAACAGCAAAAAGACGTCGAAAGCGTCGCAGAATCAATCGAAAGAAAGATGAAGGAGTTAAACAGAAAATGAAGATTAAATTTTATAATGACCCTGTATATACACCATTGCACAGAGAGTTAAAAGAAAGCGACTTCAGGAAAAAGGCTTATATTGTTCAAACCTTTAATGAAAACATGAAGCCGAAAGAGCTTATATGCTATCTTAACGGCTTCGGTTTTCGGTTCAAACATTCTAGTAGCCTATTAGACGTCAGAATTAAAGACGCTGAACAAATAGGCCTTACCAGTAATTATAACCCTAATAAGGCGCTTGAAGAACCTGACACCGGATTAATTCTCATTACTGAATATAACGTGTTTACCGATGAAACAGTAAACGAATACTGGGAACAACGAGAACAGAAAACAAAAAATATCGTAAAGAAAAGAAAATCAGACACAGAACAACTCGGTTTTACCCCGCTATCAATACGTGAACCGCAACCAACACCCGTTTATTTAAAATCTGAAGCTTATTTTAAAACCGGTGAAGCTATAACTACGTTTAAATGTACGTGCCTTATAAGGCTTAAAGAAGAACTTGAAAACAAGCCTAAAGAAATAGACTCTAACAAACTAGCCATAGAAATAATAGACCTGCTTTATTTTGCACACGAAGAAAAAACACTAGAAGCCCAAATAGTAGAGGGATTTATTGATGAAATCATTGAATACAAAAACAACCCCGAAGGCGAACCACGCCACGATTTTTTAGATATTTACCCCGACCAGTTTTTAAGTTTAAGTCACAGTATCAGCAACTTTATAGAACAGAACACAAAAAATCAGTTTTTCTTAAATAACCCGCTGGAGCCTGTAAAGCAAAATAAGCTGATTATTCCTCATGCCTTCACGATTGAAAACAACAAAATGATAAAAACGCCGTTTAAGAAAGAAGTTGAAGGAACGAGAAATTTAGGAATCAGAATAAACAGAGCTTCAGACCCTGAACCGGTTATAAACGAAATAACCGTAATGACTAACGATAAGCTAGACATGTTTGACTATATGGTATGGAACGCCTATAACAACCTGAGAAAAGAAAACCCCGAAGAACCTATAGCATTTTTTCAAATAGCAGACTTCTTAAAACATAAAGACAAAAACAAAAGAAAAACTAGAAGCACCGACAAATTGAGTGAAGAAATAAAAGAATCAGCATTTAAGCTCATGACTACTTTAATTGACGCAACTATAACCAGCGAATTAAATTACTACCGAGAAAAGAATGACCCACGATACAACAAACTACAGGAATTAAGAACCGATGAAATAGCCTGTAATTTTATTTACGCCGTTTACGAAAAAATCGAAATTAACAAAAACGTAATAGTTGAAGGCCTAAAACCATTACCGAACCAACCCAACGAATTAATGGATTATTACCTTGACGTTCTAGGTCAGCGCTTTAATATGCCTGAAGAATGGACTAACCCGTTAAAACCATCAAGGGATAATATAAATTTGTTTTATGCACTTATAAGTCAAATTTCAATCATGCCCTATGAACAACCTAGAACATTTTTCTTGAGGGATAAGCTGGAGATATTAAAAGACTATAAACAGAAAAAGAAAGACCCCAACGCCAAACAACAAACACTTACACGCATGCCCAACTATCAGAAAAAACGAGAATCTGAAGCTAATTTCAAAGACCGTCAATTATCCATCAATCTTGAGGAGCTTATGAAGAACAGTTTAAACGAGGGCAAAAATAAAACACGCTTCAAAGAAAGAGTGAAAAAGATTTTAGATATAGGCGTAAAAGAACATTGTATAAGCGCTTATCACTTCATACCGAACGAGCGCAACGCAAAGAGCGTCAAAATTCTATTTTTCAGCTAAAAAATGTTGTCAAGCAACAAAAACAAGGACTTTAACGCAACAAAGCGCATGTAAATGGAGAGCTTCAGAACCTTTATTGATTATTTATGATATTTTCTTTCCGAGCTTTATCTTACACTGTCGTTTGCGGAATTTATACTGTCGTTTGCGTAATTTAGACTGTCGTTTCCGTAATTTACCCTGTCGTTTGCGTAATTTAAATCGGTAAATATAACCCCGTTTTTTGGCCTGTATTGTTAGTTGTTTGCTGAAGAGTTTACCAAAAGTATTCAAAACGACTATATATTAATAGCTAATAATAGCTATTTGTAGCATGGTCAGCCCCCACATCTTGAGGAGTGGGGGGCTTCCCTGTAAAGTGAAGCCCAACACACAATACAGGTCAACCAAGACCGAGAAAGAAAAGGGATTGTTCAAAAGTGAACTATCTAGAAAGGAATCAATTATTTGAACATTGAACAACTAAAAAACTACCAGCATGATAAAGCAGTTATAAAATCATGGCTTGATACACATTTACCAGCAGATAAAGCCGGTAAAGGCTGGCTATGCCCATTTTGCGGGAATGGATCAGGAAAAGGAGAGGGAGAAGGACTAGTAATACATCAAGATAAAAACGACCCCAACGTCCATTTAATCCATTGTTTTTCAACCTGTAGCCGTTCGTGGGATTTAATAGGCTTTATTGCACGTTTTAACGGACTAACAACCAAGGGTAAAGACTTTATAGAAGCGTGCAAAATAACAGCCCAACAAATAGGTGTATCACTCGAAGCAGAGAACATAGAGCTAGACTGGGAGGATGAAATAGGAGACGGTTGGACGCCTAATGCTTCAAAAACAACGCCTAAAGCCCAAAAACAGGCAAATTTGAAAGATAAAGGGAAAACACAACAAACAATACAGGAAAACGTAAAAATTGAAGCCTTCCCGAATATAAACGTTTACACTCACGAAGGCAAAAATAAGGCCTCCCAAAATGTTAACGTTTACAATTCGAAAGGCCAAAAAAGAAAAGAGATAACGCCTGAACAACAAAGAGAATATTCCCAACGTATTAACAAGTCGCTTCAGGCGCTCAATAATTCTAAAGCTTTAGCATATCTTAACCAGCGTGGAATTTCTACTGAGACAGC
>CANRHG010000132.1 GCA_947630385.1 uncultured Eubacteriaceae bacterium | reverse complement strand
AATTTTTTGTAATACCTTCCAAGAAATTTTGTAATTTCCAAAAATTGTGTAACAGCTTCCAAAAATTTTTGTAATTTTCCAAATTTTTCTGTAGGTTAACAGTTTATCGAGTTGAAAAAAAATACTTCGTTCCAAAAACCTCAAGCGAGATTTCAGTGATCTTAAAGAGGTCTGAAATTTCCAAAAATTTTTTGTAACACCTTCCAAGAAATTTTGTAATTTCCAAAAATTTTGTAATTTTCCAAATTTTTCCGTAAGTTAGTACGAAGGCCAATTAAGAATTAAAATTGAAATTTTACGTATAATATAAAAAACGCTGATAGTTTTTATAACTATCAGCGTTATTATTTTCGAAATAAAATTGGCAGGGGTAGCAGGACTCGAACCTACGCAATGCCAGAATCAAAATCTGGTGCCTTACCGACTTGGCTATACCCCTATATATGGGGTGGAAGATGGGACTTGAACCCACGACAACCAGATCCACAATCTGGCGCTCTACCAACTGAACTACTTCCACCATTTGTTTGGCGAGTATTTATTATAGCACCTTATTTTAAATCCCGCAAGCTTTTTCTTAAGATTTTTAAAAATTTTTTTAAGTTTTAAACTTCTATAAAAAATTAAATTCTCTTGTTTTGTGTCCTTTATATATTTCTAAACTTTATATCGGTTTAATTGAGTTAATTGAAATCTCCTACCTGACGATGGATTCCAGGCGGTCTTTCGATTTTCCATCAAACAAAAATAAATCGTCAATACCAAGAATTCTTCGTATTTCTTCCGAAGCGCTCATGTGGTGATACGGAGGATCGGAATAAAAATTTCCTTCCCAACTAAAACTTACATTGTCTGTGTTGATCATATCGAGAGCCCAATAACTACGACCGGCTTGTCTGCGGACGATTGGATGAGAAAAACATTCCGAAAAGACGTCAAATACCGGTACGATCTCTTCTACTGAAAGCTGTTTTATCTCCTGTAGGGGCTGCGAAAAATCCAAGGGATAACGCTGCCTTTGGATCCAGAGCAGTCCATTGTTAAATAGGGCCAGATTTTGGAAATTCTTAAAGACCGAATTATCCTCTTCTAAAGCAACGCAACTGAGCGTGACAATTTTGGGGGTACCAAAAAAAGGGGTTTGGATCAAAGGACTTGTCAGATCTTTGATCCGCTCTCTTGCCATATAATACCAATCGGCGTCGTCGATTGATCCGTCGCTACATAAAACCTTTTGATAGGTTAGTTTTGAAAGGCTTTCCGGATCCCACAACCGGTTGAGAACTTCTTCAAGTTCATAAGAAGAATCGAGAATAAATGGAAAATCCTCCATGAAATCATCCGAAAGTTCTTGGGAAAACCCTAACGCTTTCCCTCTTTTTTCAAAGACGTTAAACTTTTCGATCTGGATTTGCCGTAAGTGATAGAATTCGTTGTAAAAACTATAAATTTCTTGTCTTCTTGCTTTATTCGGATATTTCATTGTTGATCTTACCATCTCTGTCCCGGGCCATATTCATCATATTGAGAGCCCTTGATCTTTCGGTTTTATTTTTTATTCTTAATGAGTGCGCAATGGCTTTTATGAAGCGGTATACCGTAAGTGAAACCATCACTACGGCCACCAGGGTTTGCAGCAAAACAATCGGTGTATTCCATGCGGAAATATAAAAACCCATTTGGCTTAGAGCCTGTTGTGCTTCTAAGGAAGCGATTGCTGAAACAACAAAAGGAAACGAAAAGGCCGAATCGGTCGGATAGAAAGGTAGCTTTAACCATTTTGGCAGATGAAATAGGATCCAGATCCAGATAAAAAGGCAAGAAAAGTATAGAAAAAAGATCATGATGACCCAAGGATGGGTAAAACTTCTAACGTAAGTCGTCAGGCAGATACCGAGCGCGGCGTTGATACAAAGCGTAGGCTCGTCCATCCTGGGAATCTGATGATTTCGATACTTTATTAAAAAGATAAAAAACAGGATCCAAAAACAAATAAATCCAACAATAAAAGCAGCAATCCCAAACCAATGCGGAGCGAAATCTTTGGCGCTGAACCCACTGAGGGCAAACCCGACGTATACGATGTACCATGGCGGTAGCAGCGCCGGCATCTTAAAATCCACGATCACAAACTTATAGGTAAACAAGACCATGTTCGTGTAATGCATTAGAACGCCAAACCACCATAGAACTTCGGCTACAAACGTTCCGGTGTATGGTGGAAGGTATCCCGCAAAAACCATGAGCGTCAACGTATAAGCCGAAAATAAGGCAGCCATCTCAGGATTTTCGACCATTTTTACCACCATCTTAAAGCAGAAGATAAATTTAAGCAGCATTAAGATCAGTAGAATCAAAGTCACGATCCCGCAAAAAGTTTGGAGTAAATAGCCCAATCCTCCAAGGTCCAGTAAATTGGAACAAACCGCCCGCAATAGATTCCCTAAACTGACGATCGCGAGCATGATCGCGCATACGGGAATCGGCAGGCTTTCCAAAAATCTTTTCAACCTAAGTCTCCAGTTAATTCATTTATTATTTTAAACGAAACGCACCACTTAGGCTGTCACATAGTTTTTGTAGACGTTTTCAATTTTCTGAAAACAAAAACCGCAGTCCGGACGCGTCCGAAGCTGCAGCCAACGTATTCGGGTGAGCCTTAACATCCGTCACCTGGCCGAATATACCGTAGGTGACGTCGACGAGTTCCCCTCCATAAAAAGATTCCGCGTATTTTTCCGATACGTCGATGGTTTGGACTTGCGTTTGTACCGTATAAAATCCAGAATTCCACGATACCTTGTTTAAATCAATACTCTCGTCTTCCTGAAACTGAACCATGAGGTCGTCTCCGTCGACACCGACGACCCGACCCGTCTCTTTATGACTGACCGTCGAACATCCCGTAAACAGGATAATAGGGATCAGATAAAACAAAATGATTAATTTCTTCATAAAAATACCTCTTACTAACATTGTAAAAGGCAAGGCTTAGGTTTACTTAAAAAAAGACGACTTTTAAGTTATCTTTAAGTTCCCCTAAAGCTCTACTCCCTAGAAAAAAAGGACCGCGCTTAAACGGTCCAAATTATACTACTCGAAACTGCGGTTCTTTCCCGTCTAAAACCTCTAGAACCTGGCTAGCGGCTCCCATAGCCATGCGCTCGAGCGCTTCTTTTGTTACGGCCGCGATGTGGGGCGTGGCGATAAAGTTATCGAGCTCTAATAGCTTCGTATTTTCCCTCGTCGGTGGCTCGTTTACAAAACAGTCACAGGCCGCCGCCGCAAGCTTTCCCTCACTTAAGGCTTCATACAAATCGTCTTCGTTGACGATCCCGCCCCTGGCCGCGTTGATCAGGACCGCCCCTTCTTTAAAGCGATCAAAAATTTCCCCGGAAATAAGATTCTTGGTATCTTCAGTTAGGGGAACGCTCACGTTTACGATATCGGCGTTTTCGATCATCTCGCCCAGATCGTCGTATACTTTTATCCCCATTAAGGCGAGTTCGTCTTTATTCGCGTACGGGTCGTAGGCAATAACATTCATGTTAAAGCCCTTGGTAAGAATATCCGCGACCTCTCTAGCGATGTTCCCGAGCCCCACAAGACCTAAGGTCTTACCTGCAAGCTCAAAGCCGGTCATGGAAAAGGGCGAGGTTTCCCTAAAATCGCCCTTACTTGTCTTATTGTTCGACAGCGTGATGTTTCTAGCACAATCTAAAATCAGCGCGACGATGAACTCCGCGACGGAGCGCATGTTGGCTTTAGGCGTGTTAACGACGGTGATACCGCGCTCTTTGGCCGCTTTTAGATCGATGGAGTCGCAACCGACGCCGTGCTTTGCGATCACTTTTAGATTCTTGCATTTGTCCATGAGCTTATCGTCTACGTTTAAGTACGATAAGATAATGCCTTCGATTTGTTCAGGATGGTCGAAATTATCGACGATGCTATTGTTCTTTTTAATCAGCTCAATGGCTTTCTCACTGATCGGTTCGTTTATAAAAATACTCATGTTTTTCCTTTACCTTTTAAACTACCTTCTTCTTACCATAAAAAGGGATCATATAAACGTTTTTTTGATTTTAGAAAAATAGCGCAATAAAAAAACCCGCGTTGTGCGGGCAATTAAAACTACATATCTTATACGTAAAATAGGAGGTCTTCGTAAGTTGGGTACGGCCAGTACTTCTTACCGACGATCAGTTCGAGCTCATCGGCCGGCTTTCTGAGCTTATTCATGCCTTCGATGACTTTTTCCTGATAGAATTTCGCCTGGTCGTAACCGGGTTCCATGGCCAGTCCTTCGTCGACGAGCTTTTGTAGTTCTTCGGCACGTTCGACCATTTCTTCACACAGTTCACTGGCCTTTTCTAGAAGTTTTTCTTCCGCGCCCGTGTGAAGGTTAAGACCTAAGGCCTTTTTGTTCGTCAGCGACTCGGAGAGGTCTTTGACGTAAGACAGAGCGGCCGGAAGAATTTCGTGATAGGCCATCGACAGCATGGTCTTGGCTTCGATGTTGATGGTCTTGGCGTAGTCTTCGTAGTAAACTTCCTGACGGGCACCCATTTCCTTGCTCGTTAGAATGTTGTGTTTTTCAAAGACTTCGACGTTTTTCGGCGTAAAGTATTCTTTAAGGGCGTCCGGTGTGGTCCGAAGATTCGGTAGACCCCGTCTTTCGGCTTCCTTGACCCATTCTTCCGAGTAATTGTCCCCGTTAAAGATGATGCGTTTGTGCTTTAACAGGCGGTCTTTTAGCATTGCGCGCAGTTCATCGTCAAAGGTAGCTTCCGAGAATTTTTCCATTTCTTCGTTGTATTCGCTCAACACTTCGGCGATGATCGTATTTAACGTGATGTTCGGGTCCGCGATCGACTGGTTTGAGCCCAACATACGGAATTCAAATTTGTTCCCGGTAAAGGCAAACGGTGAGGTACGGTTACGGTCGGTGACGTCTTTTTTGAAGTTCGGGACCGATTCGACCCCGACGTCAAATTCCGAGCCGGCTTCGACTTCGGCGTCTTTGTCGTACATGATCGCTTTTACGGCGTTGTCGAGCTGTTGGCCCAAGAAGACCGAGACGATGGCCGGTGGGGCTTCGTTGGCGCCCAGACGGTGGTCATTACCGGCCGAGGCGACCGTAACTCTTAGGAGTTCCGGATAGCGGTCGACGGCTTCGATGACGGCCGTGAGGAAAGTCATAAACTGCAGGTTATTGGCCGGGTCTTTTCCGGGATTTAGCAGATTTTCGCCGGTATCGGTCGAGATCGCCCAGTTGTTGTGTTTACCCGATCCGTTAACACCTTCGAACGGTTTTTCGTGAAGTAGGCAGTACAGATCTTCCCTGAAAGCGGCTTTTTTCATCAGTTCCATGATGAGCTGGTTGTTGTCGACGGCCTGATTGGAGGTCGAAAAGACCGGAGCCAGTTCGTGCTG
>CANRHG010000131.1 GCA_947630385.1 uncultured Eubacteriaceae bacterium | reverse complement strand
CCGATGTTTCGGGCAAGCCAGTATGACCATAAATCCGACAGCTGCAGAAAAAAAGAACTGTCCGAGCGCTGGCACAGCTTCGGCGACGGCACCAGGGTCCAGCGCGACCTGTATTCCGCCTTCCTGCTCATGAACAGTAGTGAAGATGGCAGCGCGCCGGACAGGGGACTTTGCATGGCTCATTACCCGCAGTTTGAAAAGCGGCACAACCTTGAAATAGAACGGATAAAAACGGCAGGACTTAAAATCATGAATTCCGGCATCTGAAAACAGAACAGATAGATATAGAGAATGACCCGCTCTCGGGAGTAAGATCCCGGTTTCCGGTTCGAGCGGAATCTCATACTGTAATCTCTGAGCGGAAAGAGAAATCTTTTCGGATTGCAGGTGTGACCGCCCCGGAAACAAGCTGCCGATATTCGGCAGAGAACCCGACGGGCTTGCCCGGCGGAGGGTCAGCTTCGAGCTTCTAAAGGGTAGTGGAATTTTTTTCTGAGAATGTGCTTTAACACACCGCTCAAAGCGTCGCTTTTGTTTTTCTCGGCCGCCCTTAAGTAGAGGTACGTTTTTATCTTCCTACAATCCAACCCCAGTTGGGTTTTAAACTTCATTTACTTATCCGTTTTTTAACTTTTCCTTAAACCGTGATCAGCCCAAAAAACGAAAATAAAAGTGCTATAATTCTACGTCCGGTAAAGTTTTCGGAATTAAGACGATTTAAGATTTTATAGTCGGATTACGGAGCGCTACCGGGGGAATAAACGTTAATGACCGGTTACGGGCGTGTCAAAGAAGAATAAAAGCTCGGTCTAAACGAAGCGGTTTACTCCGAAAAGAAAAACGAGTGAGGTATCGGTAAGATTTTGGCCTGGTTAAGGCACCGTTAGAACCTGACCGAAGACAAATTTTTTGGGCCGGTCCGGATACCGCTGTTTTTACGGTCAAGTTAAGAACGACCGGACGGGTCCGGGTCGGTAGACTTAAGAGCCTCACAAAAAAAGAAAAATTATATGCGATTAATTTCGAAAAATGACTCTTTAGCTTAACATTTTCGCCCGGTTATGCGTTAAAATAAGAATACAAAAGAGAATTCAAAACGAGGAGGACTTATGGGTCGCTTAACAGGTACCAAAACCCTAGGAAATCTATTTAAAGCATTTGTCGGCGAATCACAAGCCAGAATGCGTTATGTCTATTATTCAAAAGTAGCCAACAACGACGGTTATGGCCAGATCTCTGAAATCTTCTTAGAAACGGCTGAAAATGAAACGCAGCACGCAAAAATGTTCTATAGATACATCGCTGAAGAAGAACAGGGACCCGATGGACAGCCGATCGAACTTCACGTTGATCAAGACGCTCACTATCCGGTAGCTCTTACCGATAACACGTACATCAATTTAGTCAACGCCGCCAACGGCGAAAAAGACGAATGGGGAACGCTTTATCCGGCATTTGCCGAAGACGCGAGAGCCGAAGGATTTGACGACATCGCCGAAACCTTTACCGCGATCGTTGAAGCCGAACACGCGCACGAAAAACGTTACCGCATCCTAGCCGAAGCGGTCAAAGACGGCACCGTCTTTAAACGTCCGGACAAAGTTTACTGGCGTTGTGGCGATTGTGGCTATACGTGCTACGACTACGAACCACCTGAAAGATGCCCCGTTTGCAACAATCCGAGAAGAGTGTTCCGTATCGCGGACATCGACTGCTAAGAAAACAAAAGGCCTTCATCCGAGGGCCATTTTTTATGCCCTTTTCGGTGCTTGTGTTAAAATAATCAATTGTGAAAATACACTATTACTACAGATTATTTAGAGGTTTAAAATGCCAGTAACAGTTCTGGTCGGTTCGCAGTGGGGCGATGAGGGAAAAGGTAAGATGATCGATTACCTCTCGCCAAAGATGGATTTGATCGTCCGTTTCCAGGGCGGAGACAACGCCGGCCATACGGTCATCAACGACAAAGGCGTCTTCAAACTCCACTTGGTCCCGTCCGGGATCTTTGAGGAGAATTGTACGAGCCTGATCGGAACCGGAACCGCCGTTAATCCGGACGTCCTGCTCGAAGAACTTAAGCAGTTAAACGAGCACGGGGTCGACACGGATAGACTTTTCATCTCGGGAAGGGCCCAGATCCTGATGCCTTACCACAGGGAGCTCGACGCACTAATGGAAGAACACAGCGGTATCGGCACGACCAAACGCGGGATCGGCCTGTGTTACGCGCACAAGATGCTACGAAAGAATCTGCGTTTTGCCGATCTAAACGACAGCGAGGAAGACCTAAGGGCCAAGATTCGCCGCGCGCTCGAGTACGTCAACTTGGAACTTACCGCCTATGGGGCAAAGCCTTATACGGAAGACGAAATGTACGAGCTCCTTAGCGGTTGGAAAAAGGCCCTGGGGGACCGTATCGTTGAGCCCGTAAACTTCTTACATAACTATATAAAGGAAGAAAAAAACATCCTCTTTGAGGGGCAGCTCGCGGCGATGAAAGACATCGACCTCGGGATCTACCCCTACGTCACTTCTTCCAATCCCGTAGCCGCGTACGCGGCCGTCAGCGGGGGCTTTCCGGCCAAGGAGATCGACCGCGTGCTGGGCGTGGCCAAAGCCTTTTCCAGCGCCGTGGGCGGCGGGGCTTTTCCGACGGAGTCGGAAGATGAGGAGATCCAGATCCTTCGTGGGGACGGGGACAAGCCGGACGATGAGTTCGGGGCCCGTACCGGGCGAAGTCGCAGGCTCGGCTGGTTCGACGCGCCAATCGTAAAATACACCAACATGATCAACGGCTACGACTCGCTGGCGCTGTGCAAGATCGATAAACTCGACGATCTCGATGAGATCAAGATCTGTACGGGTTACCTTCTCGACGGCGAGCCCATCGACTACATGCCCGGAAACAACGCGCTCGAGCGGGTCGAACCGGTCTACGAAGTCCTTCCCGGTTGGAAGAGCTCTACCAGGGACGTTCGCTACATCGAAGACCTTCCGGAAAACGCCCAAAATTACATCAAACGCATCGAAGAACTCACGGGAACGACCATCGACTACGTCGGGGTCGGACCGGGACGTGATGAAATAGCGATTCGAAAGACGAAAGAATGATAGGGTCTTCCTATCATTCTTTTTTTAAGGTTAGGAGATATATTGTCCTATTATAAAAGAGATAAACGCGCTTATATCTTGCTTGAAGACGGTAGTCTATATAAAGGATACAATTTCGGTTGCGAAGGTACGACGGTCGGGGAGATCGTCTTCACGACCGGTATGACGGGCTACCAGGAAGTCCTGACGGATCCCTCGTACTACGGACAGATCGTCCTACAAACCTACCCACTTATCGGAAATTACGGTGTAAACAAGAGTGATATGGAGAGCAACAAAAGTTGGGTCGCGGGCTATATCGTAAAGGAATGGTGCGAAGAACCTTCAAACTTCAGGAAGATGGCCACGATCAACGACTTTTTGCAAAAACAGGGGATCGTCGGGGTCTGGGACGTCGACACGAGAGCCCTTACCAGAAAAATCCGCATCCACGGGACGATGAACGGGGCGCTCACGACCGAAAATATGGAGGACCCCGAAAAAAGAGAAAAACTACTGGAGAGAATTCGCACCCACAAAGTCGTGCGTCCGGTCCATCAGGTGACGAGCGACGAGTACGACTGGCACTATACGAGAGAGAACCGGGCCAATCACGTCGCCCTGATCGATTACGGCTACAAAAAGACGATCCTTCGGATGCTACTCGATGAGGGCTGCAACGTGACGGTCATGCCGGCGATGACGAGCCTCGATGAGATTAAGCGGCTAAATCCGGACGGGATCATGCTCTCAAACGGTCCGGGCGATCCGAGCGAGTACCCGGAGATCATCGAGCTCGTTAAGGACTACGTCTCATACGGAAAGCCGATCTTTGGGATCTGTCTGGGCCACCAGCTCCTGGCGCTTGCGATGGGTGGGAGCACCTACAAGATGCCCTTTGGCCACCGGGGCCTAAACCAACCCGTAAAGGACCTAAAAAAAGACCGCGTTTTTGTCACTAGCCAAAACCACGGCTTTGCCGTCTCTGAAATTCCGGAGGAAGTCGGCACGATCACGCACGTGAACATGAACGACGGCACCTGTGAAGGAATCGAGTACAAGGACATCGACGCCTTTACGGTACAGTTTCACCCCGAAGCCAGCGCCGGGCCCAACGATACGGGGGACCTGTTTACGAAATTCGCACAGCGCATGGAAGCCTGCCAACAAAGGCGCCTAGACGGAGTGATATAATGCCGCTAGCCAAAGACTTAAAAAAAGTACTCGTCATCGGTTCGGGTCCGATCATCATCGGGCAGGCCGCGGAGTTTGACTACGCCGGGACCCAGGCCTGCAAGGCCCTAAAGCAAAAGGGGCTTGAGGTCGTACTGATCAACTCGACCCCCGCCACAATCATGACCGATAAAATGATGGCCGATAAGATCTACATCGAGCCCCTAACGCTTGACGTCTTAAAACGGGTCATCGAGATCGAAAAACCCGACGGGCTTTTATCGACGCTTGGGGGACAGACCGGACTTACCCTTTCGATGCAGCTTGCCAAAGAAGGCTTTTTAGAAAAACAGGGGGTTCGCCTTCTCGGGGCGGACGTAGAGACGATCGACAAGGCCGAGGACCGGCTCGAGTTTAAACAGATGATGAAACGTATCGGCGAGCCCGTGGTCCCCAGTAAGGTCGTCGAGACCGTCGAAGACGCCTTAGAGTTTGCCAGTTACATCGGCTACCCCGTCGTCGTGCGCCCGGCGTTTACCCTCGGTGGTACCGGCGGGGGCTTTGCCCACAACGAAAAAGAACTGAGGGAAATCGCTAGAAACGGGCTCAGGCTCTCCCCAATCACGCAGGTGTTAATCGAGCGCAGCATTCAGGGGTGGAAAGAGATCGAGTTCGAGGTCATGCGCGACCGCAAGGGCAACGTCATCACGGTCTGTTCGATGGAAAATTTCGACCCGGTTGGGATCCACACGGGGGATTCGATCGTCGTAGCGCCCTGCCAGACCCTTAGTGACAAAGAGTACCAGATGCTTCGGACCTCGGCCCTTAAGATCATCTCCGAACTCGGGGTCGAAGGGGGATGTAACGTCCAGTTTGCCCTCGACCCGGAAAATTTCAACTACGCGGTCATCGAGGTAAACCCCAGGGTCTCGCGTTCTTCGGCGCTCGCTTCCAAGGCCACGGGCTATCCGATCGCGAAGATCGCAAGCCTCATCGCCGTCGGGTACTCGCTCGATGAGATCACCAACGATATCACCGGAAAGACCCCGGCCTGTTTTGAGCCTGTTATCGATTACATCGTCGTCAAGTTCCCGCGCTGGCCGTTCGATAAGTTCGTCTACGCTGAGCGTGAGCTCGGGACGCAGATGAAGGCCACGGGGGAGGTCATGGCGATCGGCTCCTCCTTCGAGCAGGCCATG
>CANRHG010000130.1 GCA_947630385.1 uncultured Eubacteriaceae bacterium | reverse complement strand
CAAGCCTTTCAAAGGAGAGCGATCTAAACGGTAATGTCGAGGCCGACTTCTACGTCTTTGAAGTCGACGAACGCTTCCTGCCGTTAATCTACGATCAGCTTCCAGCAAAAAACCTTTTAATCATGAATCTTCAAAAGGATCAGGTGCAGCGAAACGGGGACCCGAACTTTATTTATAAAAAGCTTATGCAGGTAGCAAACGACAAGATGCACCTGTTTTTAAACAACGACGACCCGCACTCGAAATCTTTTGAGGATAAAGGCGGGACCATCACCACGTTCGGCGTGAAAAAGGGTCCGGACAGCTATGAGAAAGACGAGTCCTACCCGACGCTTGCCTGTCCGAAATGTAGCGCAAAAATCGAGTACGATTATTTTAACTCCGACAATCTCGGGCATTTCCACTGCACGAGTTGCGGTTTTTCTTCGGATGAAGTTACCGACTACGAGCTGGAAGTAAAGGACGACGGGGTCTATATCGACGGGGTTAAGCTTAACATCCCGTACGACGTGGCCTTTATGTTCTACAACTACATCGGCGCCTTCGCGCTCGTAAACTCCGTGGCCGGGATCTCTCTTGAAGATTTTAACCGGGCCCTTGAGAGCTTTAAAAACATCACGGGGCGAATCGACTCGTTTGATTATAAAGGTAAGACGGTCAAGTATTTTCGCATCAAACAGGAAAATCCGGATACGCTTCAAAACGCCCTTAATACGATCGCCAAAGACAAAAACGAAAAGAGCGTCTACCTCGGTTTTGACGCCGTCGAAGACATCGTTCCGGGCTATACGAACACGTTTTATCTGTTCGACTGCGACTTTAAGCCTTTGATCAACAGTGGGGTTTCCCACTACTATTGTTTTGCTCCGACCTCCTGTTACGATACGGCACTACGGCTCATGTACGACGGGGCAGACGAAGAAAAAATAGAGATCACCGAATCGGACAGCGTGGAGGACTTTTTTGAACAATTGGACAAGGATCCGAGCGACACCATTTACTTGTTTACCTTGCTACACAAATTCGAGGAGTTGCGGGAACATGCAAGAGCTTAAACTTTGTTGGCTGTACCCGTCGACGAGTTACCTACACGGGGAACGGGGCAGTTTTTTGGCCTTACAAAAAATCGCGGAGAATTTAGAGATCCCGTGCAAAGCCGAGATCGTCGAACTCGGAGAGCCTTTTGATCCCCTGGACTACGACGTTATCCTCCACTCTCCGAGTGAAGAGAGTACCTTTGCCCGGGTGGTCGAAGAACTCACGCCCGTTAAGGATAAACTTATAAAGTTTATCGATGAAGGTAGACCCCTGATCGTCGTAGGAAATACGATAAATTTGTATTCGAAACACTTGCTAAATAACGAGGGAAAGCTACTCGAAGGCCTTGGTATTCTAGATACGAGAAGTGTCGGTCGCGATAGCGTCTACGGGGACGATCTTTATTATCTTTGCGATTATAACGGTAAAGAATTTAAGAATTTTGGTATACAAATTCAGCTCTTTGATCTTTTTGAAAACAACGAACAGGCCTTTGGTAGGCTTATCTACGGTTTTGGAAACAATGGGACTTCCGGTGGGGAAGGCATAAAACTTAAAAATAGTATTTTTACGAACTCCCTCGGGCCATTCCTACTGCTTAACCCGTGGATCACGCAAGAAGTGCTGAGAGTCGCGCTTAAAAACCGCGGCGAAGTTTTGGAAAACGAGCTGGACTTTGAACTCGAAGAAAAAAGCCGTCAAGCGAAAGTCGAATTTTTAAAACGTAAAAAATCCGCGCTTGACCGTAGCAAACTGGAGGAATCGTAATGGGAAGACTTTTTGGAACCGATGGAATACGGGGAATCTATGGGGAGGATTTAAACGACACCCTGGCCAAACGTCTGGGATTTTTCGGAACGAAGGTCCTGGCGGAGGGTGATAATCCAAAAGTGATTCTCGCCATGGATACGAGGGAGTCTTCACCTTTAATTGAGTCCGCCTTAGTCGACGGGGTCACGGCCGCCGGAGGTGAGGTTTTACTGGCAGGGGTCATTCCGACGCCGGCCGTACCGGTACTCATCCGTAAGTTTGGGGCCGATTTTGGTATCATGATTACGGCCTCCCACAACCCGTACGAGTTTAACGGGATCAAATTTTTCGATAAAAACGGCTATAAACTAAAAGAAGAAAAGGAACTCGAAATAGAAGAACCGGTCTTATCGGAAGAAGTGATAAATGTGGACTTAAAAGGCGAGGCCCAAAGCATAGAGAGCGCGGAAAAAATTTACCTTGACTTTCTCTTAGACCACGACCATAAAAGCTTAAATGGGAAAAAAATCGTGCTCGACTGTTCCAACGGCGCTACGAGTGAGATCGCGGAGGATTATTTTACGCAACTCGGTGCTGAAGTCGTCGCGGTCGGAGCCGAGCCGAACGGAAGAAACATCAACGACGGCGTGGGATCGACGCATATTAAAAATCTTTGTAATTACGTTATCAAAGAAAACGGCGATTTCGGTTTTGCCTTTGACGGGGATGGGGACCGTTGTCTTGCGGTGGATGAGACCGGAGAAGTCATCGACGGGGACAAGATCATGTACCTGATCTCTAAGAAATTAAAGGAAAACGGGGATCTTAAGAAAGATAAGATCGTCATCACCGTCATGAGTAACATCGGTCTGATCGAAGCTCTACAAAATGAAGGCTTAGACTTTAGCCGGACCGATGTAGGAGACCATCTGGTACTCGAAGAGATGCTAGAAAACGGCTATAACCTCGGTGGGGAACAGTCCGGCCATATCATTCTTCTCGATCGTAACTCGACCGGAGACGGGATGATCGCCGCTTCGGAAATAGCCGATATTATCGTCTCTTCCGGTAAAAAGGCAAGCGAACTATCGAATCAGATGAAAGTTTACCCCCAGGTACTTGAAAACGCCAAAGTTCCAAACGACAAGAAAGATATGTACCTGGAAGATGAAGAAATTCAAAAAGAAATCGACCGGCTTGAAAAAGATTTTAACGGTAAAGGTCGCGTACTGATCCGTCCCAGCGGGACCGAGCCGCTCGTACGAGTTATGATCGAAGGGGAAGATCAGGACGTGATCACAAAGCGGGCCAAAAGCCTTGCAAGACTTATTGAAGAAAAGTTTAATTAAATACACGGTCTCTTTACGGGGCCGCTTTTTTACGCCCTTTTTACACTTTATTGACATCTATTTTTTCCAACTGTGTTATAATAGCCAATAATTAAAAATCCGGGAAATAATTTCCCAAAATTTGAGGTGAAAATATGTGTGGAATAGTCGGATATATCGGTAACGAACAAGCCCAGGATATTTTGATCAACGGCTTGTCAAAACTTGAGTACCGCGGATATGACTCTGCGGGTCTAGCCGTATACGACAACGATGAAATAAACGTCCGAAAGAAAAAAGGACGAATCAAAAATTTGGTGGAGGTCTTAGATACGCAGCCGCTTACGGGTACGCTCGGAATCGGCCATACACGTTGGGCCACCCACGGGGAGCCTTCGGACTTAAACGCGCACCCGCATACGAGCTCGGACGGGGACATCGCCGTGGTCCACAACGGGATCATTGAAAATTATCTGGATCTCAAAGAAATGTTGATCAAGGAAGGTCACCGTTTTATCTCGGATACGGATACGGAAGTTATCGCTCATTTGATCAACAAACATTACGACGGGGATCTTTTAAAAGCCGTACAAGCGGCTTCTAAAGAGCTCGGTGGTTCTTATTCCATCGGCGTGATCTCAAAGAAGGAACCCGATAAACTGATCGCGATCCGCAAGAACAGCCCTTTGATCGTTGGATTAGGGGAGAACGAAAACTACATCGCTTCGGATATCCCCGCCATTTTAAACCATACACGGGATATCTACCTACTCGACAACGATGAAACGGCCGTTTTGGAAAAGGATAAAGTCACGGTTTACGATGAAAACGGTAAAGAAGTCGGTAAACAGGTCTTTCACGTCAACTGGGATCCGGGAGATGCGGAAAAAGGTGGCTACGATCATTTCATGCAAAAAGAAATTTTCGAACAACCCCGCGCTATCGCCGATACGCTAACCGGACGAATCCTAGACGACTCCATTCGCTTAGATGATGTTGTGATTACAAAGGAAGATCTCGAAAATATCGACCGTATTCACATCGTTGCCTGTGGGACCGCCTATAACGCGGGACTTATTGGTAAGAGCTTTATCGAAAAGTATGCCCAGGTTCCAATTGATATTGAAACCGCTAGCGAATACCGCTATAAAGACCCGATCATCACCGATAAAACGCTTCTGATCGTACTTAGCCAATCGGGTGAGACGGCCGATACTTTAGCAGCGATAGATATTGCCAAAAAAGCCGGAGCAAGAGTTTTAGCCATAACCAACGTCGTCGGCTCTTCAATTGCTAGGGAAGCGGACGATATTCTCTATACCAATGCCGGACCCGAAATTGCCGTCGCTTCGACCAAAGCCTATATTACGCAGGTCGCTTGCATGATGTTCATTGCGCTTCATCTTGGACGACTTAAAGGACTGGTTTCGGATGAAAAGCTTAAAGAAATGACCGACGCGCTGATCGATTGTTCAAAACAGGTTCAAAACGCACTCGATCAGAGTGAAGATATCAAAAATTTTGCGATGGATCATTTCTCAAAAGACGATATGTTCCTAATCGGCCGTGGTTTAGACTACAGTACCTGCATTGAAGGCTCGCTTAAGATCAAAGAAATTTCTTACGTTCATTCGGAAAGCTTCTCAGCAGGTGAGTTAAAGCATGGACCGATCGCTTTGATAGAAGACGGAACGGTCGTTATCGTCGTGGCTACCCAGGAAAAAACTTTTGATAAACTCTTATCAAATATTAAGGAAGTTAAAGCCCGTGGTGCTCACGTTATGTTGATCGCGCAGGAAAAACATAAGGATATCGCTTCAGAAGTTGATCAGGCTTTCTTTATTCCTAATATTAACGATGATATCGCGCCAATTCCAGCGGTCGTCTATCTTCAACTTTTTGCTTATTTCTTAGCCGTAGCAAGAGGTTGCGACGTCGATAAGCCGAGAAATCTCGCCAAATCCGTAACCGTTGAGTAATTGTTTTTTTTGAGTATTGAAAACGGTATAGAACTTTTTTAAATTTCTGTTAATATAGTATTATAAATGCATTCTTATCCTCCTGTTTAATAAATTTAACTACTGTTTGTTAAGCAGGAGATTTTTTATTCTCTGTTTTTCTTCACGATTTAGACTCCAACAATCATTCGGTGTTCTCTTTGAACTACTACTTGATTCTGGTCACGAAGTTCCGCAAGAAGGTTCTGACGGATGAGATGACCGGGCGCCTGAGGGAAATTTTTGAGCGCATCCAGCCGTCCTACGGGATCACCCTCGGGGAGATAAACCACGACCGGGACCACGTCCAATTCCTCTTCAGGGCCGAGCCGAAATCACCGCTGTCAAAGTTCATCAACGCCTTCAAGAGCGCTTCGAGCCGGCTGCTCAAAAAAGAGTTCCCGCAGATCATGGAGAGAATATGGGGCGGTAAGAGGCT
>CANRHG010000129.1 GCA_947630385.1 uncultured Eubacteriaceae bacterium | reverse complement strand
TACGCTTCGTGGCGAAAGGTCGGTTCCGCCCGGTCGAAGGCAACGGCCAAATACTCGGGATCGTAATCGTTTTGGATCTTCACCAAAAGGTTCGTAAAACCGTAGACCGCCGACGTCGGCATGCCTTTGGCGTTGTGCATCGGGCGCATCCCGTAAAACATCCGGTATAAAACCGAATTTCCGTCTATTAATATACAATCTTTCATTTTCTCGAGAAAAAAATAAACCCCGGTCGCTACCGAGGTAAACATTTATGATTTGGCTAAGGTGATGGCATCACCACCCGTTAAATTCCTAGCGTTATCGTTGTCTGGGGTCAAAACCAACTGAGTGTGTTCCGGATTTTCAGAGAATTTGTATTCGTAAACTCCCGGGTCCATTCTCAGCGTATAGCTTGATCCGTCGTTTGATTCACCACCGGTTGTTGCGCTAAATCTTATCATATCTCCTATGACTTCGTAAGAACCCACGTGGGAGTAATACGTTCCTTCGCCCGCCGCATTGACGGTACCGGTCGTGAGTGTAAAGCCGCTGACGTTGTCGATCTTAGCCCGAACAATGTTGGTCGATCCATCCGCACCCGGCGTTCTCTGTTCCCAGGTTCCCGTTAAATCACCCATGATCTTTTGTTCTTCTTCGGTAAAGTCATCTAGTCTGGAACCACCGGAACTTGCCGTATCGCCCGAAGTTTGCTGCGTATCCGCAGAGGATGCCTGCGCGTCGTCCACAGCCTGAGCCGTCTCCGTCTGCTGGGTCTTATTCTTTGAACCGCTAGTCTTATCGCTCGACGTTTCCTGTGTACAACCCGTGACGAAACAAAACATCAGGGCCGCGATCACAAGCAAAACAACGCCGCTTAATTTCTTCATGTATTATAGCCTCCGTTCTCCTAGCCAAATTGATAATACAACTTTATCATGTGCAATTGTAATTAACTTAAAATTTTCTTTTGAAAATAAAAAAAAGATCATTCTTTTTTGAATGATCTCGAAAAAACTATGGCATGAGCCCAGCTACGCTGGACATAAACTATTATACGGATATTTGCCTTTTTGTCAAATTCCGGATCATTCCGCCGGTGCTTCTTCCGTTGTTTCCGTTTCTGCCGGTGCTTGTTCGATCTGAACGGAACTGATCGGCTCAAATCCCCAGGCGGCTTCCTTATCTTCGTCCATCCAAATGATGCGGTTTAAATCGTTGTTTGTAAAGCTGACTTCCGTTGTAAAAGGTTGTCCGGCCGGCATCGTAGTCGTCTCTTCAGTTAAGGAACTTTCTAGGTTTCCTTCGGCGTCCTGCGCAAAGACGAAGTTGGTTGAAAATTCCTGATCCTGGGTCGGGACAATGTTTAGACGCGCGATCAGATTCTCCCCTTCGACCCGAACGTCTTCAAGCGTTACCGTATAGGAATCGAAGTTGGCGATTTCACCGATAGTTAAATTTTCTTCCGGCAAGGTAGCTTCCGTTGTTTCGCTTTCCGTCTCTTCTTGGGTCGCGCCACAGCCGACGAGTAAGAATAAAGCGCACAGTAAAATTAAGTATTTTTTCAATTTCCTCTCCATAAAAGCCGGTCGAACCGACATTCTTAAGATAAAACGTTGGAAAAATTGCCTTTTTCACAACGTTTCTAGCTTAAATTAAACGGCTTTAAATTTCAATAAGCGTTTTGTAAATCTCAAAAAATTTCTATCGTGTAAAAAGATGTTGAAGTGCGTTTAGCGATCGAAGGTCCACCTTGGTTAGTTTAACGGCTCTTTTTTATCCTCTCAAAGCTATCTTCTATCCTTTTTTTGATCTCGTCGTCCGTTAAAGTATCATTAAGGATCATTGTAATCCAGTTCTTTTGGTTCATGTGATAGGCAGGGTAATAACCTTCTCGGTTTAAAAGATCTTCGACTTCCTTTTTGTCTACTTTCACGTTGAGAAAAGAAACTTCTTCATTAGGTTCAAAAGAAGGATCTATCTTGTTTACGGCGATATCGCCGATTAGGGCGAACCATTTATTATTGCCATCGTACCGGTAGATCGCGAGAGAAGGATATTTTGGCCACAAAAATTCCGGCCTACTTTGAAATTTTTCGGGTATAAACTTTCCGATGCGCTTTGCCTGCTCTGAAGAAAAGGCTTCTTTATTGCAACATTTTTCCCGGACCGCAAGGAGCAGTTCGGTAAACTTATCTCTGATCTCTAAGCTAAAACCGGTGGCGTTTTTTAGCCGGAAATTCGTATATTCCTCGTTTAGATCCCGGTCGATGATTCTACCGTTTAAGCTTTTCCCGTCGCATTCCAAAACAATTGTGAAATCTTCTGAAAGCGTCTTTTTAAAAGTATACTTTCCGTTTTCCGGCTTAAAGCCGTACTCTAGAAGCTTTTCGTCGTTAAAGTCGTAATGTGAAAATAGTTTTTCTTCGATCGTCATGTTGTTCATTATTAATTAGCCAAGCTCCTTTTAAGCAACTATTCTACCAGTTTTTAACTTACCGGATTACGATCCCTTCTTTACGTATAATTTCTCTTTTTGCGCAGCAAAAATTGTACAATAGGACCATGGCTAAAGAATTAAACGTAAAACTTGAAAAACTAATAGAAAATAAATACGGGAGCTTATCGGATTACGCAAAAAAGATCGGAATTGAACCGTCTCACCTTACTAACGTACTCAATAACACTAGTGTCGATAAAATGCAACCGTCGAGCTTAAAACGCTACTTTGGACCATTAGAACTAGATATAAGGGCGCTGGCAGACGGAAGAATCGAAAGAAGTCCCCAGATAGAAGAAATCTCCCTTAAAGAAATCCCACTTTTTCGTAAGGGAGCCACGCCACAAAGCTTTGATCTTATCCAGGTATTTAACGGCCAGTTTGCTTTAGACGGCGGCGGACCTAGGCTTTATTGTAAATTTGCCACAAATCTTTCAAACGGGGATTATGGCGTATTTCTTAAAAAGGGAGAATTCTTTGCCGGCTATTACTTCGACGAGGAAAAGCCACTTATTTATCCCGATGATAAGTTCTACATACCGGAATCCGTAATGGTCATTACTTCGAGAGTTCCTATCTCAGACAATTCCTGGATATATTCCGTCTCAGAACCAAAATCCAAGACGAAACCAGAACCAATCTCTCCTAATGACAAAAATGTCAAGCCGGTCGAGGTCATGCCTTTTTCGGGAATCACGGTATTCGGTAAGGTAATCATAGATAGTTCTTTAGAAAGTAATTTAATCAGAGTTAGGGAAAGGCCGAAAATAAATAGCGTCAGTATTGATCCAGGGCCGAATAACGACCGAAAAAAACGAGAAGAAAAACAAAAAATAATAATTGTAGATTCATTCTCTGATCATGAAGAAAGTTCTAACTCTGAAGAAATTGATTGGAAAAATTCCGTAAGTGACGAAAAATAATAGAAAAACATAAAGAATCCACTCGAAAAAAACGCAAAATCAAATTCAGAATAATTTATAGTATATCGCTTGGTTCTTACTTCTTTGGATATGATTGTTTTTTAGGTTTTTCTAGGATTATCGCGTTCTGATAATAATTTCTTCTTTACGCTGTTAGAAATAATACAATAGAACCATGTATAAAAAATTAAACGATAAACTTGAAAAGCTGGAAGAAAATGAATATGGGAACTTATCGGACAACGCAAAGAAGATCGGAATTGGACCGTCTCATCTGATTAGTATCCTTGGTGGTATAAGTGCTAGCAAAATGCAACCGTCGAGCCCAAAACGCGACTTCGGACCGATAGGTTTGGATGTGAACGAAATTCGAGAAGGAAGAGGAAGAAGGGCTCTTGAAAAGGTAATAATTCCATTTCAAATTCCGCACTTTCGTAGAGGAGCCACGCCTCAAAGCTTTGATCTTGTCCAGGTATATGACGTTCAATGTCAATTCGCGCTAGACGGTGACGGTGGAAAAAGAATCTATTGTAAATTTGCAACAAATCTATCAAGCGGTGATTATGGAGTATTTCTTAAAAAGGGAACTTTCATAGCTGGTTATTTTCTAAATGAGGAAAGTCCCCTTATTTATCCCGATACCAAATTCAATATACCAGGAAATACCGTTACTTTTAAATCTAAGCCGGTTGTTTCCAGCGTTCGTAACGATCCAAAATCGAAATTAGAACAAATCACACCCAAGGACGAAAACGCCAAGCCGATCGAGATCACACCTTTTTCAGGAATTACGGTATTTGGACGGAGAATTATTCCATTTGGTTCTGAAAAAAGAATCGTAAATTGCACAATAAAGTTAGGAGAGAGAATTGGACCAATAAAATAAATCCTGTTTACAATAGAAGGAGATTAAGATCTACATTAAAAATTTAGAGTTTAAATAAAAAATCACTATTTCGGTGATCAATTACTTTGGAGAGACGGAAAGTAAAATTTAAATCTGTCTCTCCTATATTTAATTATATATAGTGCCCATAACAAGACAGAATTAAAATAGTATCATCATCAATTCGCTACACAATTCTATTCTTTTTATCTATACGTCGACTCCAAAAACCAGTCAGTTCATTTTTTAAAGGTTCAGGATTTCCTATACCTACATAGCCATTACGATCAATATCTTTAATTAGTGTAGAAAATTTTCTAATATAATAGACTGAAAAGAAAAATCAGAATATAATTATTAGGGGAAAAAAGAATTCTTGAGAGTCGGAGAGGCTGCAAAGCTTTTAAAATAACACCGCAGACGATCAGAAGATATCGTGACAACGGATTTATCAAAGGTTATAAGACGCCAGGAGGCCAGACGCTATACAACCGAAAAGAACTAGAGGCTTAGCCTGTAGTTGAAGAAAAGCCTTTAAATTCGTCCACTACGCCGGAAGCAGTAGCGGTTCCAGGGAATTGATCGAGAGCCAGTTCAGTTAGCTCAGAGTGTTGTGGTTCTCCACAATACGAGATCAGGAACTCAATGAAAAGCGTAAAGGCCTGCAGAAACCAATGACCTGGCTGAAGAAGGGAAAATAGATTTGATCTGGGTCACACAAAAAGACCGGCTGAGCCGCTTTGGGAACAAATACCTAGAACGCTATTTTAAATCGTTTGACGTTAAGATCGAAGTGGTCTTTGAAGAAGAGTGGAAGAATCTTAATTAGGAATTAATGGAGGACTTCATGAGTTTGATCGCTTCTTTTTTCCGGGAAATTCTACCGTCTTAGAGGATATAATGAGCAGGAAAGGTTTCTAAAAGAAGCCGATGATATTTTAGAAGAAAAGAAAGATGCAAGTAACGACGAAGATCAAACTACCTGAGGGGGAGTTGACCAACTATTTAACGGAGCAGGAAGTCCGCTACGGAGAGATCTACCGCATAACCTACCGGATGATGATCTCGGATGACTTCGAAGAAAGATTCAAAGGCGCAAACGACCTGAGAAAGTGGCTTTCGCATAAGTTTGAAATAACGGGCAGACTGGCTAATACGATCGTCCGTGAGATTGCAGGACGGCTTAAGGCTTTAAGGGAGCACAAGAAACATCTCCTTCAGATCCTGGAGAGGGAGATCTACCAGCTCGATCAAAGAATAGCAAAACTTGAAAGAAGCGTTGCCCGGTTAAAAGACAAGGCCAGAAAC
>CANRHG010000128.1 GCA_947630385.1 uncultured Eubacteriaceae bacterium | reverse complement strand
CGGCTGCTTATGCAGGGGCTAAAAAGCTTTAGAGAGACCGAGCGATCTCTTCTCTGCCTATGGGTGGCCAAATGCATCAACTTTACTTGTCTGGTCTTCCTGCGGTTGCAACCACTCCCTATGGAGAGATAATCGTACAGGTCAGACGGGTGTGGCGGTGTATCCACTTTAAAAAATTTGTAGTCTTATTCTGTAATAAACTTTTTATCATGTTTTATTACAAAATCTATTGACTGCGAGATACACTCGAACTCGTGGCCTTTTTAACATAATAACTCCTAAAGTGTTCCCATGAAATTGGACATTTTAACTCTAGTGAATCGTACAAAACTGAACAAAAAACTAGCTCAATTTGTATAATCTTTCTTTAAGGAGAATTAGAAATAAACTGGTTCTTACACAAACTTTATTAAAGAACTTTTTTATCTTTAGCCCAAGATCTTCTTCGAGCTTCCGTCTTCCGAACATAGATAGTCAGAACTTCTTGTTTTTACCATCCTAACCATCAATATAAAAGTTGTTCTTATACAGTTCTTTGAAATGAACTTTTACTAACTCCTTCAGTTTATTCACTATCTTTGCTTAATTGTCTTCCTAGTTTGTTTTTCTCCCCTTATAATAAAAAAGAGATAGATGTTCCTTAAAACATCTATCTCAATTATAGTCAGTTAATCCAGCTCGTTAATTTGTAATGAGTAAGAGTTAATAAATTTTCGGCTCTCCTCATTTTCTAAGATGCGTTTTTAATCAGTGAAGCGTTTATGAACGGATCAAGGGCTCCGTTCATGACGGACAGGATATTTCCGTCTTCAACGCCGGTACGATGATCTTTGACGAGCGTATACGGTTGAAAAACGTACGAGCGAATCTGGTTTCCCCAGGTGATCTGTCCGTAGTCTCCCTTTAACTCGTCGAGCTTTTCCTTGTTTTCTTCTTCCATGATCTGAACGAGCTTGGACTTTAACATCCGCATGGCCGTATCCTTATTCTGGTGTTGCGAGCGCTCGTTTTGGCACTGTACGACGATCCCCGTTGGCAGGTGCGTGATGCGGATGGCCGAACTCGTTTTGTTGACGTGCTGTCCGCCCGCTCCGGAGGAACGGTAGGTATCGATTCTAAGATCGTCCGGATCGATGTCAACTTCGACGTCTTCATCGACTTCCGGCGAGACGTCAAGACTGGCAAAAGACGTATGACGCCTTCCGGAGGAATCAAACGGCGAGATCCGTACAAGTCGGTGTACCCCGCGTTCTTGTTTAAGATAGCCGTAAGCGTTCGGACCTTCGATAAGAAGCGTCGCGCTCTTGATCCCCGCAACGCCTCCAGCCTGAAGATCTAAGGTCTTTATCTTATAGCCACTGTTTTCGGCCCAACGCGTGTACATCCGAAGAAGCATTTCCGCCCAGTCGTTGGACTCGGTTCCGCCGGAACCCGGATGAAGCGAGATGATCGCGTTATTGGCATCGTACTCGCCCTTAAGTAAGGTTTCTAACTTCAGTCGACTCATCTCTTTTTGAGCCGTTTCCAGAGCCTGTGTCGCTTCCGGATAGTCTTCCCCCGCTTCAATAAGTTCGACGATCAAATCGAGCTCGTCGACGGAATCGGATATATCTTTAAAGTTCTTTAGCTTTTCGCGTTTTAAGTTTAAGACTTTAACGGTCTTTTGGGCACTTTGTGGATCGTTCCAAAAGTTTACGTCTTCGGTCTTAGCCTGAAGTTGAGCGATTTCGTCTTCAAGCTCACCCGGACGCAGCGTCTTGTCCAGATCGTCTAAATCCTTTTTTAAATCACCAATAGCCTGTTTGTATTCGTATAGATCGATCATGCTGTCTTTCTGGCCCCACAACACTTCTTGTATTTTTTACCGCTGCCGCACGGACACGGATCGTTACGCCCGATCTTCTTCTTTTTCTTCATTTTCGGCCGTTCCCTATCCGTTTCCCCGGCTCTGCCGGCGGTGAGTTCAAGATTCTGGGTCTTTTGCGTCGGTTCGACCTTGATCTGTAGCCCGTACAAATACTTGACGGTATTTTCCTGTATTAGGGCCGTCATATCGTCGAACAGGGCAAAACCTTCTTTTGTGTATTCTTTGACCGGGTCGTTTTGTCCGTACGCCCGCAGTCCGATCCCTTCTTTGAGCTGTTCCATATCGTCGATGTGTTCCATCCAGCTCGAGTCGACGCTTCGTAGAAGGACGTAGCGTTCGAGATTTAACATCTCGTCGTGCCCGATCGTTTCCTGCTTTTTCTCGAAGTTTTTGTTAAAGACATCTAGGAGGGTCTTCTTTAATTCTTCCCTGCTTTCAGGTTGTCTTGGGAGCGTTACGTTCGCTCCGGCAAAGAAGTTTTTATTAAAATAGTGTTCCAGCCCTTCGATGTCCCAATCGTCGTAATAATTGCCGCCATTGGTGTACATTTCCACGTAATCGTCGACTAAGTCCGTGGTCATCTTATGGATCTGCTCGTCCATATTTTTGCCGTCGATGACTTCCTGGCGTTGGCCGTAGATGAGCTCTCTTTGGCGGTTCATGACGTTGTCGTAGTTTAGGACGTTTTTACGGATATCGAAGTTGTGGGCTTCCACGCGTTTTTGGGCGGATTCGATCCCTTTGGTGAGCATTTTCATGTTAAGAGGCTGATCGTCCATCTCGTCAAGCCCGTCCATGAGCCCCTGCAGACGCTCGGAGCCGAACACGCGCATGAGATCGTCTTCCATCGAAATGTAAAACTGGGAACTCCCCGGGTCTCCCTGTCGTCCGGCACGGCCTCGAAGCTGATTATCGATACGCCGTGACTCGTGGCGCTCGGTCCCGATAATGTGAAGGCCCCCGAGTTCGGCTACGCCCTCGCCTAGGACGATATCCGTACCACGACCGGCCATGTTCGTCGAGATCGTGACCGCGCCCATTTGACCGGCATTGGCGACGATCTCGGCTTCCTTTTCGAGGTATTTCGCGTTTAAGACGTTGTGTTTGATCCCGTGGCGTTTGAGGTATTTGGAAAGCTCTTCACTCTTTTCGATCGAGACCGTACCGATTAGAATCGGCTGACCCGTCTTATGGCGTTCGATGACGTCGTTGGTCACGGCCCTAAATTTTCCCTCTTCCGAACGGTAGACGAGGTCGTTCATGTCGTCACGGATCATCGGCTTATTCGTCGGAATCGTGACCACGTTTAGATTGTAGATCGTAAGAAACTCTTCTTCTTCCGTCTTGGCCGTCCCAGTCATCCCGGAAAGCTTATTGAACATTCTAAAGTAATTCTGGAACGTGATCGTAGCCATCGTCTTGGACTCACGGTTGACCTTGACCCGCTCTTTGGCTTCAATGGCCTGGTGTAGGCCGTTTGAATAGCGCCGACCGGGCATGAGACGACCGGTGAATTCGTCGACGATGACGATTTCCCCGTCTTTTACGACGTAATCGACGTCCTTTTCCATCATAACGTTCGCGTGTAGGGCCTGTTGGATGTTATGGTAAACTTCCATATTTTCCATATCCGCGAGGTTGTCGATCTTAAAATAGCTCTCGGCCTTTCGAACCCCGCTGTCGGTGAGCATGACGGACTTGGCCTTTTCGTCCTTTTCGTAGTCTTCGGGCCGCAACATCTTCGCGAACGAGTCGGCGATCTTGTAGAGCTGGGTGCTCTTGCTCCCGCTACCGGAAATGATCAGCGGCGTGCGGGCCTCGTCGATCAGGACCGAGTCGACCTCGTCGATGATGGCGTAATTGAGTTCACGCTGGACCTGCTCTTCCTTTCGCTGGGCCATGTTGTCCCTCAAGTAGTCAAAGCCAAACTCGTTGTTCGTCCCGTAAGTGATATCGCTGTTGTAAGCTTCTTTTTTTTCTTCAAAACTCAGGCCGTGAACGACGAGTCCGACGGAAAGGCCCAAAAACTTATGGACCGCGCCCATCCACTCGGAGTCACGCCGGGCCAGATAATCGTTGACGGTCACAACGTACACGCCCCTTCCTTCCAGGGCGTTTAGGTAGGCCGGAAGGGTCGATACGAGCGTTTTTCCTTCCCCCGTCTTCATCTCGGCGATATTTCCGTTGTGAAGGGCGATCCCACCGTGAAGCTGTACGGGGAAATGCTTCATACCTAAAACGCGCCAGGCGGCCTCGCGGACGGTGGCAAAAGCTTCGACGAGGATATCGTCTAAGGTCTCGCCGTTTGCCAGGCGTTCTTTAAATTTGCGCGTCTGGTCCTTTAGCTCTTCGTCGCTCATGGCTGCGTAGGTATCTTCTAAGTCCAGGATCTGTTGGACTTGTTTTTCTTGTTTTTTTATCTCTTTTTTACTACTATCAAAAAAACGGTCTAAAAATCCCATGGTTATCTCCAAGTTATGATTTCAAAACTAATATTATATCAAAAACTTTTAAATTAGTTAAAAAAAGAGAGCGTCAGCTCTCATTTTTTTTCCTCCAGAATTTTATTTTACGCCCGTTGATATCGTACTCCACCTGTTCGTAGCCGGCTTCACGGCGCTGTTGGTCGGTCATGGTCTCGGTCTGCGCGTTGATCGTGCGGGCCATCTGGTCCTGCTCGTCGCGGATACGGTCGCGTTCCTTGACGAGCTCGTCCTGCTGCAGTCTGTAGCGTTCGCTGCGCTGCTTGTTTTGCTCTTCTTCGCGCTTTTCGAGCTCTTCCCGGTACGGGTTGTTGGTCTTATAATTGGCGCTGGCTTCCCGCTTTCTTCCGAGCTTGCGGTTTAAATTCTCCTGAGCCACCTGTTGCCAGATGTCCAACATTTCCTCTTCCGCCTGGTCACGGCTGACGGCGGGTTCGCTTTCAAAGACCGCGGTCTCTTCTTGCGTAAAGTCGCCTAAATCGTCTTTGTAGTCTTTATAATCTTCTTCATTTATCATCTCTACTAATAAGTCCAGCGTGGGTGATTCGGCCGGGCTATCCTCCTGAGTTTGAATGCTTTCTTCCTGGATTGCTCCCTGGTCTGTATTTTCTTTATTTTCTTCGACCGCCTCGGTAGCGGTTTCTTCACTAGTTTCTTCTCCGGAAACTTCCGGCATTTGGTCTTCGGCTTCGTCCGCTTGGCTTTCCGGCTCTACGGCTTCTTCGACCGGCTCTGCTCCGGCCGCTTCTTCCGGCTCGGCCTCTTCGACGACCGTTTTTTCGCCCTCTACCGGCGCGTCCTCAAAATAGACGCTCTCCATCGTCTCCGTCACCGGAACGCGGATATCGGCTTTATCGTTTTCGGTGCGCTCGTAACGTGGCGCCTGCTCAAAGATCGGCCCTTTTTTCGGGATCTCGACCTGGCTAAACTCGCCCGTCTCCACTTCGACCGTGGCTTCCTCCTCTCGGATGAGTTCGGTCAGCGGTATCGTGAGTTCCTCCAGGGCCTCCGAAAGCTCGTCGCGCTGTGGCACGGGCCTGGGCGACTTGGGATTTCCCTCAAACATCTCATCCAGCGGATTGTGCGGCAACGGGGCGTCTTCAAAAAAGAGTTCTTCGGTCTTAGAATGAAACTGCGGCTCTTTTTTGATCTCGATCGTCTTGGGTTTTTCGTCCCGGTCTAGGATCATGGCCTTTTGCACGGCCCCGATGAGACCGAGGTACAAAAAGCACGAGCCGACCGAAAGCCCCGGCACAAAGCCCG
>CANRHG010000127.1 GCA_947630385.1 uncultured Eubacteriaceae bacterium | reverse complement strand
GACGGATACGGACAAGGAAGATTCAAAGACTACCGACCCTGGATCGACCAGTTCTCACTGAGTTCCAAAGGCAGAACGAGCCAACTACAAGGCCATACGGTAGCGCGTCCTTACGTCTTGTTTTCGGATCTCGAAAGAGACGCTTTTGTGATGTTGGACTTTGAAGATCGTGTGATCGATATCCGCGAACAATTCCCGCTGCTTGACCGGAAACTAACGACAAGGCTGGCAGAGGAACTGGGGATACGTCATCCCGTTTATCCGGGAACGGAAATACCGGTCGTGATGACGAGCGACTTGATGGTGACGGTTTTAGAGGACGGGCAGTTAAGAGAGGTCGTACGAACGGTCAAGCCGCGCGAAGAACTACAAAAAGACCGGGTCATCGAAAAGTTTATAATCGAGCGCGAATACTGGAAAGTAAAGGGGATCGAAGACTATAAAGTGATAACCAGAGAAGATCTGCAGGAGACGAGACTGAAAAATATTGAAGAGATCAACACAGCCTGGGACCTATCGCACTCGAGCTATTTCGAAGGCTTTAGCCGAAAACGTCAAAACGAGATCATAAGTAAGCTTTTAGAACTACTTGAAAGAAAAAACGAAAGTATTGAAGGTTGCGCTTTAAAGATCGAAGAAAGGTATGGGCTTTGCAAAGGCGCGGGGATCTATCTTTGCAAACATCTTGGCGCCCATAAAGTTCTGCTTACCGATCTTAATGTTGCGACCAAAGATTGGCCAAAGGAGAAACAGTATGCTCTTGACCGGCAAAACTTACCGTCTTGAGGACGAATCTATTGTACGCTTGATCTGCGAAGAAAAGGAGAGCGTTTTTACGGTCTGTTTGCGAAATAAGGATTACGAAACTCCGGTTATCTGGAATAAAGAAAACTTTAAACAGTTCTTAAGAGACGGAGTCATCCAAGAAGTCGAAGATCCCATACGAATGGAGGATTTTAAAGAACCCACGAAAAAAATGGAACGTGTTCGCGACGAACGCTACCGGATCCTCTTAAAGTACTGGAACGATCCGACCAGTCGAATGAAACTGTTGAGCACGAACTCTCATAAGGAGATCTACGAAAAGATAGCCAATGAGATGAGTGTTTCATTTAAAAGCGCCCGGAGGGTCATGACGCGTTTTTGGCGTAATGGGATGGTCCCGAACGCTTTGCTTCCCCGTGACGGTCAACACAAAAAAGAGGAAAGAAAAAAAGAAAACAGGACCGGTAAGAAGGCGGAAATGGAAGAAAACTTTAGGAAGGCTTATGAGAAATATTATCTAAAACGTAATAGTAAACTCACTCTGCGAAAGACTTATGAAAATATGATCCTCGATTCCTATACGACCGAGTCTGAAGGGAAAGCTCAATTGACCGGGGAGGTTCCGAGTTTTCGGCAGTTCTATTACTGGGTCCAGAATAACCGCGACTACGACGAGGAAAACAGGAAGCGCAAAGGAGAGAGGAACTACAATTCGAACGACCGGCTCCTCAAAGACAAAACGATCTCGCAGGCTCCTGGTCCGGGAAGACGGTTTGAAATCGACGCGACCCACTTGAACATCCAACTGGTCTCGGAACGCGATCCCAAGATCGTGATCGGCAAGCCCCTGCTCTTTAGCGTTATCGACGTTTACAGCAAGATGATCGTGGGTTTTAGTCTAAGTTTTGAAAACGAGTCGTGGCAGAGCGCGGCGCAGGCGATCGTGAACACCGTCCAGGACAAAACGGAGTTTTGCCGGGCGCACGGTATTGAGATCGAAGACTGGGAGTGGCCATCGCGCTATCTTCCCGGGATCCTTCTTTCGGATAACGGGGCCTTTAAATCCAAGAACGCGGAAGTCCTGACGAGCTGTTATGGCGTGACCCTGGAATACGCCTCACCCTGGCGGGGAGACTTAAAAGGCAACATCGAACGCAGCCACGAACGGTATAAGCAACTGATCGCGGCCACTCTACCCGGGAGCAGCACCAAAGACGGATGGCAGCGGGGAGAGAAAGACCCAAAAGAAACGGCCCAGCTAACGCTCGAAGACCTCAGAAAGATCATTATCCTGTTGACTCTAAATTTCAACAAAAAAATCATGGAAGATTACCCTTTGTCCCCGGAAATGATCGCGGACGGCGTCGTCGCCAACCCGGTCGGGCTCTGGAATTGGGGCCTTGAACAGGGAAGGGCCAATCTTAAAGTGGTTTCCGACCCAATGGAACTAAAGCTTAGGTTGCTTCCGGTAGAAGAACGGGTCATCCGCCAGGATGGGATCCACCTCCACGATATGATCTATACCGGCGCGGACAGCAAAGCGCTCAACTACCTTCAAAAACACCAAAAGCAAAAGGTAAAGGTCCATTACGATCCCGACGACATCACAAAGGTCTATCTTGGAGACGAGGATCTCATAGAACTCGTGCTCTCCAATGCCTATAAAAGTTATGTCGGCCTGAGCCTTTTTGAAACCAGACGCTTCCTGGAGATCAAACGGCTGCAGGCTTCCGGTTCCCAGGCCGCTATTCTCGAAGACTCTTTTAGTAATGAGCAGGCTATCAATGAGATCCTCCGGAATGCCAAAAAAAGAAACGACCGCCGGGACGAGAGGATCTATGAAAAACTAAAGCAGGAAAGGACGGTGAGAGAGCCAAAACAAGACGTACCCGAAAAGAGAGACGACGGTTTTGACCGGATGAGAAGAGAATTTATACAGGAGAAGAAAAACCAAAAATGAAAGAACAGGCCGGTACAAGGGAATTTTTAAAAGCCATCCCTGCCACTTATTGTGAAAATCCCCTGCTTTACGGCGGGAACAACCCTTTTTTGGAGACGCTGCCACCCCTACTTCAGGAAAAACAGGTCCTGGAACTGTTTTATCACCTTCCAAAACTGCCCGACTCCGCGCGGGATGAAGACCGGGTCAGCCGCTACCTTTTGTTGGAAAACATCAACCAGTTACGCGTTCCGTTTTCCCATCACGTCACGCTTTACCTGGACCTGGTCAGCATGATCCACGAGGGTTACAAAAGACGCAATCCGTTGGAAAACCATGAGTTAAAGCGGATGCGGGATTTGGAGCTCCAAAGTGGGCCAAAGGACTTTTCGGCCGTCACGATGACGCTTCTCGGGACCAGTGGCATCGGTAAGACGACGGCGGTGGATACGATTTTAAGTCTTTTTCCGCAAACGGTGGCCCACACCGTTTATCATGGTGAGCCTTTTACAAAGATCCAGATCAATTACCTAAAAGTCGATTGTCCATACGACGGGGCCATCGGTGGTTTTTGCCGGGAGGTTCTAAGAGCTTTTGACAAAGCCCTGGGAAACACCTCCTACATGCAGCAGGCGGTGAGGGGTCGCCACAGCCTGGATACGATGATCTCGAACATCGCGGCGCTGTGCAATCTTTACAACGTGGGACTTTTGGTGATCGAAGAGATCCAACATTTGCTGGACGCGCAAAAAGGCGGCCGGTTATTGACCAATCTGTTCACGACCCTGACCAACACCTGTCAGGTTCCGGTTTTGTTCATCGGAACGCCCAGGGCTGAAGCGGTTTTTGAAGGAAATCTACGGACTTCCAGAAGATTCATTTCGGAAAACTATTCGCTGTGGAACCGCATCGAGGACGCGCAAAGTTCGGATTGGAAGTTACTGGTCGAGTCGCTTTTTGAGATACAGCTGACCCGGGAAAACACGCCTTTAAGTGAAGAGCTCTCAGAAACTTTGTACGACCGCAGCCAGGGGATCCTCGCGATCGTAAAAAGCCTTTATAAACGGGTACAACGTTCGTTGATTCTTGACCGTGACGATAAAAAAGAGATCATTACCCCGGAGCGCGTCGTTGAAGTAGCTAAAAAAGACTTTAAACCTTTCAATAAAATCATCGGCGCCATCAAACGCAACGACATTGAAGCGCTCGAACGAATGGAAGACGTTCTGCTGAATCTAAAGCGCTTACAACTTGAAGAAACAAGAAATTTTCCTTTAGTAAAACCATCCGCCGATGTCGACGAGACCGAAAAACAGACAGAAGCTCTGTCCGGTGTCTACGGATTCCTGGTTAGTGCGCAAATCACCGAGAATCTGACGAACGAAGAGCTTCTTGAAATCACTAGACAAACATTATCACAGTTTAAAGATTTTAGCGAGATGGGCAGGATCCGGAAAGCCGCCCTGGAAGCCGCCTTGCGGGCGGATAAGGAAGCGGAAAAAAGGGGCAAGGCGGATAAAGAGAGCTTAAGGGAGCTTATCGAGCAGTCCCGTAAAGAACTGGAAGAAAGCTATGGAATTCTTTGAGCGCAGGGTCCCGTTTTTTTGCGACCCTTATCCGGGCGAACTGTTCTATTCGGCCGTCGCCCGGTTTTTCCATTACACTCCGTTTTTGACCTTAAGCCAAAAGTACGAACTTCTGTTTGGGAAAAAGGTCTCAAACCAGCTTTTGCTGGTACGGGGAGCCGATGAACTTCAAAAAGCCCTGGGTCCTTTCTATACTTTGGAACGCATTTTACAGGATTACACCGTTTGGCCGTATTTTGCGCCTTTTTTAACCAACGGCCACCAAAAAAGGCTCATGGCTACGGCCCGGATTTTTGGTCCGCCTTTTGAAAGCAGTCTGGACTTAAAGACCCACTCCATCGTTTTGAACCGTCCACGGTACTGTCCCGACTGTGTAAAAGAGGACGTTAAGGCTTATGGCGAGGCTTACTTTCACACCTTTCACCATCTGCCCGGGATCGACATTTGTCCGCGCCATCATCTTTATCTTATCGACTATCCCGGAAGCTTTACGCGCTATACTTACAATTATCTCGACGAAACCCTTACCAAAGAGACTTCCGGACGTTGTGAGGACGAGTTCGAGATCCGTCTGGCCCATTTGGCCGCTTCGGCGCTCGAACTGGACTGCCGTGGCGTCTGTCTGGAACATTCGACAGGACGCTTAAAGTGGTTTTTCGAACAGGCGGACTGTTTTAAAAACAACCGTATCTGTCACGAAAAACTCTACCGTAAACTCCTGGATTTTTATCCCGTCGATTTTCTTGAAAGACACGGACTTCTTGTGGAAGACTTGTCGAAAAAAAGCTGCTGGTTTAAAAAATGTTTTCTTTCAGAAAGAACCGGTAGCCCTTTTCATTACCTGGTGCTCATCGCCATGTTTTCCGATTCTTTATCGGAGTTCCTGTTCTCAGACCAGGGAAAAGCCGAACACACCTGCCAAAACCCCTTTTGTCCCAATTACCGGACGAGCCGGGCCGTCAAAGAAAGACCCAGTGAAAAGGGACAGGTGGTCGTTATCTGCGACTGTAACATGATCTACACGGTTTCGGGTGAGGATCCAAAGAATCTTAGAATTCTTCAGTATGGAAATCTTTGGCTTGAAAAGGTAAAACAATTAAGAGCGGAAGGTAAGACTATAAACGGTTTGGCTAAAGAGTTGGGGGTAGGTAGATATTTTCTCCGGGGAAGTTTAGATAAAGAGAGTTTGCAGCCGATCACGGACCGTGTTCTGGATTGTCGTCGGCAACTTCTTGAAAAGCTTGAAGCCGATCCACAAATCACCCGGACGGAGCTATTGGAAACGATGGGAGCCCCTTACAGGTATTTGCGAAAGTACGATTGGCCGTGGCTCGACAGTTTGGTATCGGAAA
>CANRHG010000126.1 GCA_947630385.1 uncultured Eubacteriaceae bacterium | reverse complement strand
TGACGTCGCGGCCGCGTACCAGCGCGCAGTTTTGGGCCTGTGCGGTGATCACCGGGATCTGCGTCGTGTCGACGCTTTCCGGGGGTTTTGTGGTATTGCGGGTCTGGATACGAACTTCCAGTCCGTCAAAACCTTCGGTATTGTCCTCTGCGAGCACGGCCTCGCCACTGCCGGCCCACGGGGTCCATCCCTGTGTGGTGTGTACGCGGGTATAGACGTCGTAGTTTACGCTCTCGGGTCCGTCGAGCGACAACTTAAGGTTCGTCAGGTCGACGGTCGCGTCGGAGACGTTTCCGGTACTTTGAGCCAAATCGTAACTTCCAACGGCCTCTAGGCTCCAATCGCCCGATGCGGTCTTCGACGAAGACCGGACCAAAAGGTCGGAGCTGGTTGTGTAGATCTTGATCGTCTTCAGATTCTTCTTGCTTCCCGGCTCGCCCAGGGCGAAACGGCTTTCGGTGCCTGCGACGACGCTTGAGCTGCCCGTCAGGTAGTCTTCGTCATCGGTACCGGTCCAGCCGTAGAGCTTAAGCACCTGGGGCTTTACGCCCTGTGGTATGTAGACGGTCCCGGTCTCGAGGGCCGCCTGCTCTTGTTGGCTAAAAGCCGTGATGGCGTCCTGCGTGCGGATCTCAAGGGCTGTGATTTCCGAATCGACGATCTCATCGTTCTTACGGGTGACGTCCCGGGCCATGACCGGGGTTGCCATCAGCAAGATCACGAGTGCGATCAGAAGTTTTTTCATCCGTCCTCCTTCATTAAATTTCTCTGTCTCTTTACGATTCTAAGGTCCTCTCCAACAAAATTCAAGGCCTGGTAAAATCCCTGGATTCTACTGGCCATACGTTCGGGGTAATGCCTGCTCAGTTCATCGACCGGGTAGTTCGAGGTGATGATCGTCGGGTGTTTTTTAAGCTGGCGCTCGTCGACGATCTGAGAGAGCATGTTCTTGCTGAAGTTGGACTGCGTCTCCGTCCCGAGGTCATCGATGATCAGGAGTTTTGAGTCGATGAAATCCCGCAGGTAACGGTTTAGGTTGCTTCGCACGTCTTCGTACAGCAAGAGTATCAAATTGGGCGCGGACAGGTAGATCGGGCCGATCCCGTCTTTTAAAAGCTCGTTGACGACGCAGTTGACGAGAAAGGTCTTTCCGGTCCCGACCGGTCCGCTCAAGTAGACCGATTTTGTGACTTCGTTAAATTCTTTACAAAAACGCCACAGGTAGTTCGCGTTCATCCTAAGCAGTTGCCTGGGCGTGATCCCGCCGACGTCGGAAGAATCCGAAAACAGGCTCTCGTCGAGCGTGCCGAAGTTTTCTTCCTTGACGTATTCGGTCAGGTCATATCTATTATAATACCTCTGCCTTAAGAGTTCCTTAAAACAGCGGCATTTTTCGCCGTTTTTTAAAAAACCCCGGTCCTGACAGTACGGGCAGGTGTAGCGTACCTCCAGGTAGTCGGGCGAAAGTCCGAGCTCGGCTAAGACTTGCTTTTTTTCAAGGTCGATGGCCTTGGCCTTTTTTATCGTACGCTCGTAAGCCGTGAGCTCACCTCGAACGCGTTCGAGGGAGGCCCGGGCGTAAAGCGCGTTTTGCCGGCTCTCGAGGTCCCGAAATTTCGGCGAACGCTCTTCCAGATCCCTCAGCCGGTCGAGCCGGTCACTCTCGTTTTTGCGGCGGCGTTCTTCGATGATCTCAAGCACTTCGCGGTTCATATCTGTTCCAGTTCTTTTTTATAAAGGCTCACGTCGATGGTCTTCTTAGGCGTCTTTTTCGGTTTCGTGGCCGGGCGTTTTAAGATCCCGTCCAGATAGTTCATGTTCGGTTTGGGGCAGGTCTCGGCCGCCCTCAGGATATCGTCGCCCGTAAGGCCCATCTCCGTGGTCCACTTTTTGTACAGCCTGCGGTCGTTTTCCATGATGTCGCGGTTTCTGATGCCGAGCATCGACAGGACCTTGTACAAAAACTGGTTTTCGACCGAGTTCGCGCTGACGTAATCAATGGCTTCTTTGAGGGTCTTTATCCCGTTCTGGTGCCAGTCCTCGGCCACTTTCTTGATATAGTTGCTCTTGGCCGAAGAAGCCACCTGTCTTCCTTCGAGCCGCTCGAGTGAGTAGTTAAAGACGTAGGCGATCGTCTCTCCGGTAAAGCCGTAGTCGTTGTACCAGTGCTCGATGTCGCTCTTTTGGTGACTTGCCAGGGGCACCTTGAACATGGCCTGGCATTTTTCGATGACTTCGCCCAGTTCGTCCGGCTCGGACGTTTTAACTGGTGTTTCTTTTTTCTTACAATTTAAGTAGGTGATCGTGGCCTCGGTCCCGCCTTCGTAGTACTCGATCAGGCCCTGGTCCTGCCAGTAGCCGATCGCCTTTTGGATGTCGCTTTCGGACAGATCCAGGATCTCCGCCATCTGCTCGATCGTGTAGGAGTCCTCGGCGTTTTGCTGGGTCTGCATGAGCCCGAAGAGGTAGACCTTGATCTGGTCGGCCCGGGCGAGGGGCATGTAGTCGGTGATGAAGGTATTGTCGACGACCGTACGGCCTTCGTCTTCTTTGGAATAAAAACAAAATCTGTTCATGGCGCTATTATGCTTTTTTATTATAGCATATTTTTATAAAAATTTAAGCTTTATTTACTATAATAAAGCTTTAGGCTGTAAAAACGGGAAATCGGTACCGGATTGTTACGGAAGTTTTACATTTGGTTGAAAATGTAGATAAAACAACGTGTTATAATAAGCTCTTAACGAGGAAGATATGGAAATTTACGAAATCGAAGGCGGCCATAAACTCGAAGGTGAGATCAACGTCACCGGAGCCAAAAACGCCGTCTTAGGGATCATACCGGCGACGCTGTTGTGTTCGGACGTCTTTACGATCGAAAACGTGCCAAACATCAACGACGTCGTAAAATACAAAAAAATCTTAAAGAAACTGGGCGTGACCTTCGAGCGCGACGGGGACGTCCTGACGATCAACTCCAAAGGGCTTTGCGACTACGACTGCAGCCCGTACGAAGACGAGATCAGTGAGATGCGCGCCTCATACTACCTGATCGGGGCCCTGCTCGGGCGTTACAAAAAGGCGATCGTCCCGCTGCCGGGAGGCTGCTCCATCGGCGACCGGCCGATCGACCTTCACCTCAAGGGTTTTCGCGCCCTCGGTGCGAAGATCGAAAACGTCCACGGCGCGATCTCGGTCGAAGCCGAAAAACTAAAGGGGGCTCGGATCTACCTTGATTTCGTCTCGGTCGGCGCGACGATCAACATCATGCTTGCCGCCGTACTGGCCGAAGGCGAGACGGTCATCGAAAACGCGGCCAAGGAGCCGCACGTCGTCGACATCGCCAACTTTTTAAACCACATGGGTGCCAACATCAAGGGCGCGGGGACCGATACGATCAAGATCCGGGGGGTGAAAAAACTCCACGGCTGCGACTACAACGTCATCCCCGACCAGATCGCCACCGGCACCTACATGATCGCGGCGGCGCTGACCGATGTGGACGTTTTGATCAAAAACGCCATTCCCAAACATATGGAGGCACTCACCTCAAAGCTTCGCGAGATGGGCGTAGAAGTGATCAACGAGGGCTTTGGCATCCGCGTACGGGGCAAGCGCCCGTTCAAGTCGGCCGACGTAAAGACCCTACCCTACCCGGGCTTTCCGACCGACCTGCAACAACCCATTGCCATACTGATGATGCTCGCCGACGGGGTGTCGATCATCGAAGAGAGCATCTTCGAGAACCGGTTCAAGTACATCGAAGAACTCCGGCGTATGGGCGCCGACGCGACGGTCAAAGACCGGACCTGCGTGATCCAGGGAACGGACCAGCTTTCCGGAACCCAGGTACGGGCCACCGACCTGAGGGCCGGGGCGGCCATGGTACTGGCCGGGCTCGTGGCCGACGGGTTCACGAGGGTGAGCAACATCCACTACATCGACCGAGGATATGAAGATTTTGATAAGAACCTGCGCAGCCTTGGCGCGGTGATCGAAAGAAAAGAAGTATAATTAAAAGCGGACTTAAACGTCCGCTTTTTTTAAGTTGTTTTTAATCTCATGATTTATAGTAAATAAAGGTTAGACGATGATAGAATTTTGCAGTCTTTTTAGTGGGAGTTCCGGTAACAGCCTGTTCGTCAAGAGCGGCTCGACCCGCTTTCTGGTAGACGCCGGAAAGAACGGGCGAAAAGTCCAAAAGGCCCTGGCCGGGATCGGCCAGGAGGCAAAAGACCTCGACGGGATACTGATCACGCACGAACACACGGATCATATCTCCGCCGCGGGCGTTCTTTCGAGGCGCTTTGATCTGCCGATCTACGCCAACGGGAAGACGTGGGAAGCCATCTACAACGGACGCTTTAACATCGGTAAGTTAAAGCCCGAAAACATTAGGCTCTTCGAAAACGACCCGTTCGTGCTCGGAGATCTTCAGATCAAGGCCTTTGAGACCTCGCACGACGCGGCCGCTCCCGTGGGCTTTACGATCGACGACGGAAAAAGCCGCCTGGGGATCGCCACGGATACCGGAATCATCACGCCGGGGATGAAACAGGAGCTTCCCGGGTGTAAGCTCGTCGTGCTCGAATCCAACCACGACACGGGCATGCTCGAGACCGGGCCGTACCCCTACCATCTTAAGCGGCGTATCGCCGGAGAGTTCGGCCATCTCGACAACCAGACCTCCGCGGGCTTTGCCTGCGATCTGGTACGCGGCGGGACCGAACACATCGTGCTCGCACACCTGTCAAGGGAGAACAACCTGCCTTACCTGTGCTATCAGACTGCCGAAAACGTGTTGTCGAGCCAACAAATCAAGGTAAAAAGCGACGTAAATCTGGAAATCGCCGGGCGCGACAAGCTCGGACAGCTTCATACCTTGTAGTAGAAAAGAGGTGGTATATTTGGATAATTTTGATCCGAATTCCAGAGAAAAATATTTTACCGATTACGATTACGAACAAAAACCCAGGACCGAAGAGCCGCAGCCCGAAAAGGAAGTGCGGTCTTTAGGAGACTACGAACAAAGTCCCAGGGCCGAAGAGCCGGGATCTATAAGCGCTTTACCGTCTTCCGGGGATTACGTACAAGCAACCGGGGATACGGGTCCTACCCCCAACGAAGATTATGGGCAAAGCTCCACTGTGGAAACGGGACCTTTAGACGGAGAGCAGCCTTTTAACGATTACGGTTACGGGCAGGGCTCCGTAGAGACGGGTCCTTTAGATGGGGAGCAGCCTTTTAACGATTACAGTTACGGGCAAAGCTCCGTAGAGACGGGTCCTTTAGACGGGAGACAGTCTTTTAACGATTACGGGCAAAGTCCCAGAATCGAAGAACCGGGCTACGCTCGCGATACGCGGCCTTCGGGTGATTATACTTACGGACAAAGACCCAGGACCGAGGAACCGGACTTCACCCGTGAGCCACGTTCTTCCGGAAACTGGCGCATTCCCGAAGCGCCGGTAGAAGCGACAAAGAAGAGCTCGGGTGGGTTTAGGACCGCCCTTCTCGGCGCGGTCGTTGGCGGGGTGATCACCGCCATCATCATGACGCTGCTGTTGTCCTTTAGCGGATTTTTGCGTTCGGGATCGTCTTACGATGAAAACGGCGGAGCCACGGTGAGCTTTGAAGGCGGGGAAGTGGCCAGTGAGGTCGAAGCCGTCGC
>CANRHG010000125.1 GCA_947630385.1 uncultured Eubacteriaceae bacterium | reverse complement strand
TTCTACGAAGATATTTAAATCTAGAAAACATCGTTAAAACGCGAGATAAAACGATCGATGAGCAAAAGGTAACAATTAAAGATCGAGATAAAACGATCGACGAGCAGAAGGTAACAATCGAAGCCAGAGATAAAACGATCGAAGCCAAAAATAAAACGATCGATGAGCAAAAAATAACAATTAAAGACAGAGACCGGAAGATTGATGATCTTGAATTAACCGTAAAAAATGTTCAAACTAAAAATGAGAATTTAAACAAGGAAGTTAAAACGCAAAAGCAAACGATCAATGAATTAAGAGAAGAAATCGAAAGACTTAAAGGAAAGCCGGACGGAAATTAAAAACTAATTTAATAAAATTCGGCGCTTTGAGAGCGATTCTTAGAAAGCCATTTTAATTATAACTAAAAAAGGTGTGGGTTGTGAAATCATTCACTACCCACACGTTCGTCATCAACTGAGATTAAAAATAAGTTTTTTGTATATCCGCCTTTGGCCTCACGGTTCTTAAGTTTCAAGTAATCGATGTGCATTTGTTCATAGTTAAATTTATCGATAATTGCATCCATGAGTTCAAAGATATCGCTAATCTCATCTTCTGAGGGTCTTTTAGCAAAATTTTCGGCCTTTTCCAAAAGTTTTTCCTGTAAGGCTAAGAGGACCTGCGCATCGGACAACGCTTTATATTCTACTTTACATCCGTTGCTTTCGAAGATTTCGGGAACACGATCTCGGACCAATTTATTATAGGTATGTTTCATCTAAAACTTCGCCCTCCGAATTCATTAATATAAGTAATACCCAAAAATTTTACGGTTCCCTAAAAACGGTCCAACATGTGCTAAAAATAAAAAGGCCGGCGTAAGCCGGCACAACTACTCTGTTCGGTCCAAATCAAACGGCATCGCGTTTTCGTCCGGTAAGATCGGCTCGGTCGTAGAGTCGTTTTGATTAAAAAACCGGGTGATGCGATATTGTTGATTGTTATAAAACTGTTGTATTGACTCCCGATTAAATCCGGTATCAATTCCCAAAAATCCGATCCAAATTAAGACGAAATATAGAAAAAAGACGACCGACACAAATAAGCGCGAGAATAACTTCATTCGGTGAAAATACCAAATGAGGAAGATCCCAAAAGGAGGAAGAAGAAACAACATCAGCCAAATCAACCAAAGTCGGTTAAAAATACGCTCAAATTTGTGTTTAAACCTCTCCTTTTCGTACTGGTCGATCCCCTCGTGGTATTCTTTTAATGTAAGCGTCTCATCGGGTAGGTAACGGGTTCGTTCGATGTAATCCCCCTCTTCACCTACGTAAGCGGGCGCCGTATAGTCGCTCGTATCAAGCGGTTCTTTCGGATATTCTTCGACGTTGGAGACGTAGTTATCCCCAAATTCTTCCCTCTCTTTTTGAGAGTTGTAGTCCCGTTGCATCTGCCGTATAACCTGGGCAGATGCCGTTTTGAACTGTTGGATCATGTTTTTACGGGACACGTCAAATTCGAGTAACGTTTTATCGTCTCCTTTTCTCCGCAAGTTTACGACAATGTAATCGTCATAGCCGTAGCGGGCCGAAAGCCGGGCGAACTTCGGATCTCGTTCTATATTATGATAGCCAAGATTGGTCAAGGCTTTTTTTGTTATTTGCAGCCATTCCCCGACCGTACCTGGCGCAGAAAGATTTTCTCTCATTTTTTCCTCGATTCTCGTAATTAAGCATATCAAAAGTAGTTAAAGTTTCGTTAAAGAATCGAGATTTTTTATGATTTCGTCGTAATTAGAATAACTGAGATCCGCGTAGGTCAAGTCGACGGGTACCGGTGCCGATAAAAACGCGAGGCTGGTCATTCCGGCCCGTTTGGCTCCTTCGAGTCCTCGCGCCGAATCTTCGATCACGAGGGTATCTTTTGAATCTACTCCTAATTTTTCGGCGGCGTATAAAAAAACGTCCGGAGCCGGCTTTCCACGACCGGCTTCGTCGGTAGAAACGACCGTTTCGAAATACCCGTCGAGTCCGGCGTTTTTTAGAATGTTTTTGATGAGTTCGGGTTTGTTGGCGCTGGCGATCGCGCAGCGGATCCCGTTTTCTCTTAATTTGATTAAAAAGGTCTCAAGATCCGGAAAGATCCGTTCGACGACCGTTTCATCTTTTAGAACGTCATCGATCCCTTGGGTCTCACGTTTCGTCAGTTCTTTAAGATCCGCCTTTAGATCGTACTTTTTAATAATAAAGTCCCACCACTCCTTTGAGTTACACCCGAGGGACTGTACACCCGTCTCATCGTCGACTTCGATCCCCAAATCTTCATAGATCCCGTCGAGCATTTTGTAATACAGTGGCTCCGTATCGACGATCACGCCGTCAAAATCAAAGAGAACTGCTTTCATCTAAATTTCGTAGGACCGATTGCAATTCGGTTTTTGCGTCGGTCTTTTCGTCCTTTTGTTTGACTACTTTAGCCGGAACGCCGGCTACGACGCTTCCGGCCGGGACGTCCTCGGTCACGACCGAACCGGCTGCTACGACCGAGCCTTCACCGACGCGAACGCCTTCGAGGATGACCGCGTTGGCACCGATGACCACGTCGTCTTCGATCACGACGGGTTCGGCTGAAGGGGGTTCGATAACACCGGCAAGGACGGTTCCGGCCCCGATGTGGCAGTTTTTTCCCACCTGGGCTCTTCCGCCGACGACGGCGTTCATGTCGATCATCGTACCTTCACCGATGACCGAACCGATGTTTAAAACGGCTCCCATCATGATGACAGCGTTTTTTCCGATGTCAACTTTTTCACGGATGAGCGCGCCCGGTTCAATACGCGCTTCGATATTACTTAAATCCAGTAGATCGATCGCGGAGTTTTTACGGTCCAGTTCCAGATGAACCGAACGCAGCTTATCTTTATTCGTATTTAAAAAATCTTCAAGGTCTTTTTGTTCGGCGAGAATGATGCAGTTTTCCGGATTTCCGTAATAATCAAGCCCCGCCAGATCCTGCGTTTTTAGATAACCGCGAACGTAAGCTTTTACGGGCGTCTTTTTTTCGGCCTCTCCTATGTATTTGGCTAGGGCATACGGATCGTTTAAAATATCATTCATCTTCTAAGACCTCCGCATATTCGTAAAGACCGGGTTCTTGATGCGATAAAAACTTAGCGGCTTCTATGGCGCCGTTGGCGAAGATTTTTCGGGAAAGCGCCGTATGTTTGATCTCGACGATCTCGTCGTCTCCAGCAAAAATCACCGAATGTTCACCGGGAATGGTCCCGCCTCTGAGGGATTGTATGCCGATTTCTTCTTTTTTTCGCACCCCGCTCGAGGGATTTCGGCCGATCTCAATATAACGGTTGCCTTCAAGAAGGCTTTCGGCCAGACTCAAAGCCGTTCCACTCGGGGCGTCTTTTTTACGGTTATGGTGCTTTTCGATGATCTCGATATCGTAACCGTCTCCCAGCGCGTTTGAAATCGGCTTTAGGAATTTTAGAAGTGTGTTGATTCCTAAAGACATGTTTGAAGAGACGAGTACCGGGATAACCTGCGCGGCTTCTTCGATTTTTTTATTTTCTTCTTCGCCAAGACCGGTCGTAGCGATGACGATGGGCTTTTTATTTTTCACCGCAAAATCCAGGATATCCGGGAGAAAGCCCACGTTTGAAAAGTCTACGATGACGTCGGCTTTATCGGTCTCTTCTTTCGGAATCGTCTCAACGTCCGTATAGATGGGGAAATTACTTTCCGAAGGGATCTTGTCGATCCCAAAAAGGATGTCGTCGCTCACCTGCGCGACGGTTTGTCCCATCGCCCCGCTGGCTCCGCTTAGGATGATCTTCAATTATTTCTCCTTCACAAGCCCCATATCGACTAAGATGGCCTTGAGTCGCTCGGTATTTTCCGGGCTCATTTCAATCAGTGGCAGGCGCATCTGTCCGGTATCGATCCCCATAAGCTGCATCGCTTTTTTGATCGGGATCGGGTTGGTTTCATAAAACAGCGCCTTATTTAAGGGATCGAGCTCAAACTGCAGCTCGCGCGCTTTTACAAAGTCATCGTTTAAGGCCGCTTCGGTCACTTCGTGGACTTCTTTTGGAACGATGTTGGCCGTGACCGAGATCGCCCCTTTTCCTCCGACGGCCATGATGGCCAGGTTTTGATCGTCGTTGCCGCTGTAGACCGTGAAGTCTTCCGGGGCGCGTCTTACGATCTCGCTGATCTGGCTGATATCGCCGCTTGCCTCTTTGACCGCGACGACGTTGTCGACTTCGGCCAGTTTTAAGATCGTATCCGGTAGGATGTTAGCTCCGGTACGGGAAGGAACGTTATAGATGATGATCGGAAGACTCGTCGCGTCGGCAATGGCTTTGATGTGTTCGACGATACCTTGTTGGGTGGTCTTGTTATAGTACGGATTGATCACCAGTGCGGCGTCGGCTCCGCTTTTTTCGGCGTGTTCGGTCAACATGATCGAATAGGCCGTGTCGTTGGAGCCCGTACCCGCGATGTAGGGGATACGTCCGTTGATGTATTTTCCGGCGTTGGTCAGTATATCCAGGTGTTCCTGGTCGCTCAGGGTCGAGCTTTCGCCGGTGGTACCGGCCACTAAGATGGCATCGGTTCCGTTTTCAATATGAAAATCGATGAGTTCGTAAAAACGGTCCCAGTCGATCTTTCCGTCTTTAAAAGGGGTGATCAAAGCCACACAGCTTCCGGTGAATACGGGGTTCTTCATTTTTATCTCCTATTTAGATTAAATTCATTTCAACCAGTTTTTGGGCGATCTGGACGGCGTTACTGGCCGCGCCTTTGCGGATATTATCGGCCACGCACCATAAGTTTAGTCCGTTGTCCACGCTATAGTCGCGCCGGATGCGCCCGACGTAGGTGTCGTTGGTCCCTTCGGCTTCCGTAGCCAGGGGATAGACGTTATTTTCGGGGTCGTCTCGCAGGACGACACCCGGGGCGCTCTCATAGATCTCTTTGATGGTTTCGATCTCGAACGGTTTTTCGGTTTCGACGTTGATCGATTCGCTGTGGCCGTAAAAGACCGGCACACGAACGGTCGTAGCGGTCACGCCGATATCGTCGTCGTGAAGGATCTTGCGGGTTTCGTTGACCATTTTCATCTCTTCTTTCGTATAACCGTCTTCTAAAAACGAATCGATGTGGGGAAGACAGTTGTGTGAGATCTGGTGTGGGTAGAATTCGTTTTCCCCGCCCTGGTCGCCGTTTATCAGATCCTCGTAACCTTTTACGCCCGAGCCCGAGACGGCCTGGTAGGTCGAGTAGATCAGGCGTTTGATCCCGTAGTTGTCGTAGATCGGTTTTAAGGCCACGACGGCCTGAATCGTCGAGCAGTTGGGATTGGCGATGATGTTGTTGTGCTCTTTAAGGTCTTCCGGGTTTACTTCCGGGACGACGAGCGGGATGTCGGGATCCATCCGCCAGGCAGAGCTGTTGTCGATGACGACGGCCCCGGCTTTGGCCGCGATGGGCGCAAACTTTTTGCTGACCCCGGCTCCGGCCGAAAACAGGGCGATGTCGATCCCGTCGAAGGAGTTTTTATCTAGGACCTGAACTGGGATTTCTTCGCCTTTAAAGACAAGGCTATTTCCTTTCGAGCGCTCGGAAGCCAGAGGACGTAGCTCTTTTACTGGGAAATCCGTTTCTTCCAAAACTTCTAACATCTTTCGGCCCACCATTCCGGTAGCGCCGACGACGGCAACGTTGT
>CANRHG010000124.1 GCA_947630385.1 uncultured Eubacteriaceae bacterium | reverse complement strand
CTACAAGATCGAATATCGCGCCTACGTTCAGGATATCGGCTGGATGAACTGGGTCTCGGGTGGCCAGGATGCTGGTACGACCGGTGACAACAAACAGATAGAGTGCGTCGATATCCGTATCGTCCCGGCTTAAGTAAGAGTTGTTCATTAGACTTTAGTCTAATTTTTAAATAGCGATTTAGACGGCCGGAAGGTCGTTCGAATCAAACTAGCTTGTAAATTGGACCGGTGCTTTCCGGTTCCGTTTATATAGCGGACACGTGGAACTGTCCGTAGAGAGAAACGACCGAAGTTACTAGAAAGTTTTAACTTTGCTGAGGTAGCTTCGGTCTTTCATTTTCTCGTTAAAAGTATGTAAGATTGATCTGTTTTTTAAAAGTTAGCAAGATGGATCATAGACAAGTTATTAACGAGATTCGTCAATCATTTAAAGTTTAAGGAAAAGTTACATAGAGGCTTTTAGTTTGAAAGATTCAGGAAATGATAAGAGATTCGAGCCATTCTTTTCATTACACAAATAGGTCAGATAATTTAAAATAATGAGGGAGGTATTTACATTAGGCGCCTCTGAATCTAATATTTTTTCGGCTAATAAGTTCGTAATTATGTTAGAAAGGAGGTAGTGAATGTGACATTTGCTTTTGAAGCTTTAATCTTCTTATGCATTTTGGCGGTTCTTATGATTTTGATCATGATTTTCGTCTTAATGGTAATAAAGACGATTAGCTCAATTAAAGCATTAAAAAAGGACTCAGATAAAAAGGATGATTCTGAGTCCGACGACACCAAGCCTAATTCAACGCGTAGATTCTGAATGAGGCTTTAATAACTTAATTCAGAGGCGTTTACAAATGCCTCTATTTCTATAACTATTATACCAAGGTTGTAATCTTTAAAACAGGCTTTGATTCCAATTTTGGAACAATGAAAAAAACAGCTGCCTAATCGTTAGCGTAAAGATTAGACAACTGACTTTTAACTTACATCATTGGCGGCCTTCAGGCGCCTCTTTTCTTTTTGTTATTATAACAAATTTCCGTCCTTAAAAAACACCCTCCCCGGGAATTTTACTTCCTGCTTTCTTTCTTAAGTTTCCTAATCTGGTCTATTTTAGAATTCGTTGGCATTAACCTACCCCACTTGTATTAGAATATCCTCAGATAGGCTGTTATTTGCGCTGTAATGCCCAGATAATCTTTTGTACTTTTCTTCCGTTTAATTAAGAAGAATTTTTACAAGTAAATTTTTGGATTTTTCTACCTATTAAAACACAGCCTCTACTATTTTCCTTTCTTAACTACGATTGCAAGAAGAAGATTTGGCTTCGAAACAATCCTGAGTTCAGCTTGCATAGCTACCTTTTTGAAAATATTTAACTATCCAAAAAGATTAGTTTTCCTGAAGATTTTAAATTTCAACCGAGAAAAACAAAAGCCCCATCATCTAAACTGTAATTGATGGAGCTAAATAGCCGAATAAATTTTTAGTTTTCTTCTGCTTCGTCTCTTTTAAATTCTTCGGCGAGTTTTTCGATCTCACCGATAACGTCTTTCGTGCTATACCGCGCCGCGGCTTTCAACTCAGGATCGTCGGTTTCGACGATATAAGAATTGCCGGCGTAGTTTAACATACTGATATCGTTATAGTTGTCCCCAAAAGCGTAAATATCTTCCGGTCCAACACCCATAGTCTCGGCGAGTTTTTTAAGGCCCGCTCCTTTGTTTCCAACCGTAACGTCAACGACGTTTGGGCCGCCTATGGCCACTTCCACCCCGTCATCTTTAAAGAGATCTTTGAGCGTTTGAAAATAAGTTTTGCTGTCCGGGTAACAAAAGGCCGTAACTTTAACGATGGGACCTTCGATTTCATCAATACTTTCGATCAAAGAAATCTGCCGTATCGGTGAGCGCATCAGTTCTGCGGCCCGTTCCCTGTCTTTTGGAATAATATAACCACCGGTCGGGGTCGTTATATACATTTCAAGATTCGGGATCGTGCTGAGTTTATCGATGATCGTTTGTACGAGTTCACGCTCTATCGGTATGGTCGCGATGAGTTCGTCTTCGTTCCAAACCGCCGTGCCGTTTTCGCTTAAAATAGCGACCTCATCGGCTACCGGTAAAAACAGCTTTTTGATGTTGTTATGGTTACGTCCGCTGGCTACTACGAAAATGGCCTTTTTCGGGTCCAGCTTTTTGATCGCCTCGAACAGACGCGGGTCGATCTCCAGTTCTCCCAGGGGGAGGACCGTTCCGTCGATATCGCTTGCGATGAGTTTCATGCCGTTACAAACCTCCGGTCGATCCGCTTAAACGTATAGTGATAAACCCTACAAATGATCCAGCCGACCATAAAGCTAAAGGGATAAAAGACGAGAAAATAGTAGGGGTAAGGGATCTTCGATAAAATCGGGATTCCGTCTGCGCTGAGCGAGAGGAAATAATTTACCCCCGTTAGACGGGCCATGACAAAGCTGACGGCGACGATGATTAAAAAACCCGTTAACGTATCCATAAAAAGCTGATGCTTTGATGGGAGTTCAAGCATCGGCATTAAAAGTCCGCAAAGGGCCATGAGCGCGTGTGAGATCATACTCTGAAGCGCCATCAAATGAAAGCCGGCGTAGTCGTAAAAGACCCAAAGTGGGTAGATCAAAACCGTAAAACCGCCGACGAGCGATAAAACCTCGCAGTACGGGAAAAGTTTGTTTTCGTTGAACAGGATGATAAACGGAAGAACCATACAGATTTGGTTACAAAAGTCAAAACGAAAACACGTCAGCGAAAGTCCTTTAAACGCCGCGTTCCAGAGAATACGGAAAAACTCGAGAAACAGCATTAAAAGGGCACAGCCTTTTAGGACTTTACGGGTGTAGTCCGGGCTTTGTTTTTTAGTTACACGGTAAAAAATAACCGCTATAATTAAAAGTAGTATCCCCGAGATGACGATGTGTTCCGGGCTAAAACAACGGTTTTGCGGGACCACATCGACCGGGTAAAAATATCTGTTTAAAAAGTTTTTCATATGGATCTTAAACAAAAACTAGATCTGTTCAATGAGATCATTTCTAAATACGATAAAGCCTGCATCGGTCTTTCCGGCGGAGCGGATTCCACGCTCCTCTGCCATCTCGCCTCCAAAGTCCTTCCGGTCACAGCGGTTACGCTCGCAGGGGATATGGTCGCCGAAGACGATCTAAGACAGGCCAAAAGTTTCGCACAAAACGATAGTTTAAAACATATCATCCTAAATGTCGACCCCTTTGAGATCCCGGGCTTTGCCGAGAATACGAGTAAGAGGTGCTATTACTGTAAGAAGGCCCTCTTTTCCGAGATCCTTCGCGTGGCGAAAGAACAGGGGTGCGACGTGGTCTTTGACGGGACCAACCGCGACGATCTGGGTGATTTCCGCCCCGGCATGCGGGCCATAGAGGAGCTCGGCGTCGTCTCGCCCTTTTTGGAAGCGGGATTTACCAAAGCGGACATTTATGAACTAAACCGTCAATATAATCTTACCCAAAAACCGGCCTCAGCCTGTCTTGCTTCGCGCATTAAGACCGGTACGCCGATCACAAGAGAGGCGCTCAAAAACATCGGTAAGGCTGAGGACGAGCTTCGTAACCTGGGTTTTGGGCTCGTTCGCGTACGCTCGGGTGGGGTCTTTGAGACGGACGAAGCCGGGCTTGACTTATATAAAGAGAAGAAAGACGCGGTCAAAGAAATTTTTAACCAAAACGGGTTTGAGCTGAGCGAGGTTCGCCCCTACCGGCGCGGTAGTATGAATGAAAAATAACCACCGCCTCTTTGAGATCATCGCGGTCCTTCGCAAGTACAACGTCACGCGCGGTGTGAGCCCGGAAGACCTCGAGGCCATGATCGAAGAGCTCGGACCGACCTATATCAAGCTCGGTCAAATTATGGCTAACCGGAGCGACATCCTACCCAAAAAGTACACGGACGCTTTGTCCAAACTCCAGACCGACGTCGATCCGCTGCCCTTTGAGGTCGTCGAAGAGGTTTTATCGGACGAATACGGTCAAAACGTCTACGAGATCTTTGAGTACATCGACGAAAAACCCCTCGGTTCGGCTTCGATCGCCCAGGTCCACAGAGCCCGCTTAAAGGACGGGCGCGACGTCGTCATCAAAGTACAGCGCCCGGGCATATACGAGACCATGCAAAACGATATAAAACTCCTCGTGCGGGCGGCAAAAATCGCCAAAGTCATCGGGCCCAAGGCCATGGTCGACATCGTGGACGTCCAGGGCGTCATCGAAGAGATGTGGGAGTCGACCAAAAAAGAGATGGACTTTTACAACGAGGCCAAAAACATCGAGCGTTTTGCTAAAAACAACAAAGACGAAGCGGACCTTGAGCTCTTACAGGTCTATAAAGACTACTCGACCGGGAAAGTGCTCGTGATGGATTACATCGGTGGCTACGATCTTGAAGCGGGAAACCTGGAGGATGAAGACAAAGAAAGGCGTGCCGACATCGCCACGAAGATCACGCGAAACTACATCAAGCAAATCGTAGAAGACGGCTTCTTCCAGGCCGACCCGCACCCGGGCAACGTCAAAGTCGACGGAGAAAAAATCGCCTGGATCGATCTGGGCATGATGGGAAGTCTGTCCAAAGAAGATAAAAACAACCTGAAAAAAGCCCTGTCGGGTTTTGTTGAGCTGGACGGACGAAAGATCGGCGACGCTTTTTTGGACCTGTCCGGGACAAAAAAGGCGGTAAATGAAGCCTATTATACGAAGATCGACGAGATTTTAAACGTCTACGCCTCCAAAGATTTTGAGGAAATCGAGATTGGCCCGTTATTGGATGAATTTTTTGAGGTATTAAGAGTAAATGAAATCAGCGTCCCGGGCCACATCACGATGTTGATGCGCGGGATGATGACAATAGAGAGTCTGCTTCTGAAGCTGTCGCCCGAGACCAAGATCATGGACGTCTTTAAAAACTACTTGGGAAGCAAGGGCTTATTTATGGAACTAAAAGATAGACTGGAAAAAGGATTACGCGACGTAGACGCTTTTACCAAGGCCGGCCTTCGCGTACCGGTACGTCTGAACGAACTAATGACGGTTTTGACCAGGGGACGCACGAAAGTCAACGTGGAAGTCACGGGGACCGAGACGTTGATGGCGGAGCTCGCCAAGATGGTCAACCGCCTGGTCATGGGCATCATCACGGCCGCGCTTTTGATCGGTTCGAGCTTTATCGCCACGACCGGGATGAAGCCGCGGATTCTGGGCATTCCGGCCCTGGGGTTTTTGGGCTTTTTGATCAGCTTTGGCCTTGGAGCCTGGATCGTTTTACAGATGCTGATACAAAACCACGAACTGGACCACCGAAACAAAACGAGGGAGAAACATGAACGAAAACATAAGTGAACTAAGCGACATTATTATGCTCGAAGACGACAACGGCTCGGAACTTGAAGTACAGTTTCTGGGCGAAATCGATTTTGAAAACAAGAGTTACATCGTCTGTTTGCCGAACTACGAAGACGAAGATCAGGACGAAGTGTTGATTCTAAGAATCGACGGCGACGAAGACCAGGGCGAGTATTACGCCTCGGTCGACGACGAACGCGTCATCAGCGAAGTCTTCGATATTTTCATGGCCGAAAACACCGACCTCTACGAACTCGAAGGTGAGGAATGAACATTGGTATCGACATCGGCGGGATGAGCCTCCAAGCGGGCCCCGTCGATGAAGACGGCCGGATTATAAAGGCCCT
>CANRHG010000123.1 GCA_947630385.1 uncultured Eubacteriaceae bacterium | reverse complement strand
GGTGACGCAGCGCGGCCTCTCTGTTTCGCTTAAGGGTATCGATCGGCGTCGGGGGACGGTCGGTCATTTTATACTGTGGAAAAAAGCGCGTAAGGTGCAAAACGATTTCCGGGTCGATTTCAGAAAGCCTTCTTGCGATCTCTTCGGCTTCTTCCTCGGAGTCGTTTACACCTGGGATCGTCAGTAGAGTCACTTCAACGTGCGCGCCTGCTTTAATGGCCGTTTCAATGTTTTTTAAGACGGTCTCAAAATCCCCACGGATCGAGGGATAGATGTTAAGCCCTTTTAGATCGATGTTAAAGGCGTCGGTCGTCTGCGTGATTTTTTTAAAGATCTCCGGATTGATGCAGCCGTTTGTCACGACGACGGTCTTAAGCCCGCGTTCTTTGGCCAGCTTTTCGGTATCTAGGACAAATTCGTAGCCGACCGTAGGCTCGTTATAGGTAAAAGCGATACCGATATTGTTGTAGGGGATCAGTTCTTCCGCTTTTTGTACGACCTGTTCGGGCGTGAGTTTGACCGTCTGAAGATCCGTCCCGTCGCTCATAGAGATCGAATGGTTTTGGCAAAAGCTGCAGTTTAAATTGCAGCCAAAACTTCCGAGCGAGAGGATGTTGCTTCCGGGATGAAAAAACATCAGTGGCTTTTTTTCGATCGGGTCGAGCGCGAGCGAGGTGATCTCTCCGTAATTGAGGTCGACGTTTCTGCCGCCGACGTTGCCCCGTATCTTACATAGGCCTCTTTGGCCTTCTTCGATCGTGCAATTGTTCGGACAGACCCGGCAGACGATCATCTCATTCATGGCGTTCGACTTCAAAACGTTCCAGGTAGAAAGGTTCGTCTAAACTGATCCCACCTTTGGCCAGCGCAATATTGATCTGATCCTCGATTGAGTCCACGCCTTCTAAGTCAGGCAAAAGCAGTCCCCGGCGGTTTCCGTTTGAGACGATGATCCCGTATTTTTTGACATCGAGGTCACGCAGCGTCTTGATTTTTTCGGGCTTGGTCAGGATGTCGACCGAGATCTTTAGATCTTCGAGTTCGTCCGGGCGTATTGGGGTAAAACGGGGATCACGGGTACTGGCACTGATCGCGTTTTGGATGATCTCCTGGGCCAGGGTATCCTGGGAGGGTTCGATCGTTCCGATACAACCGCGAAGCTGCCCGTTCTTTTTGATCGAGACAAAACAAGCCCCTTGTTGATCGATCAGTTCGGGATCGTCCGGAAGATCCGGGACCAACCCTTCGTTTACGTAAGTTTCAATGACCTGCGTCGCCAGGTCTACGTACTTGTCCTTCATTTATTTTCTCCTTTCACGTCGACTTCCGCACAGGCATAGCCTACACCAAAGGGACCTTCGTAACTATCCAATACGGTCTCGTAATCGTAATTGTCGAGGGCGCCCGAGAGTATGGCAAACGAACCCAGACCGCACTCGGAAGCCTGGCGAGCGAAGTTGCGGTCGATCCTGACAAAATCGGAGAGTTCCCCGCCTTCGATGATGTCGGTGACGAGTTTGTCAAACTGCGGGCCTTCTTTTTGATAGCCGTATGGTCCGTCCGCTTTTAAGACGTGCGAAAGATCGCCGCTAGCGATGAAGACGACTTTTTTACCCAGCTCATCGGCGACCTGTTCGATGGTCTTTCCGACTTCGTAGTTGTAGGCCAGTGGGAGCCCGCTTAAACCGATGCGGACGATTTTGGTGTCCTTAAGAAAGTTTGGATCTTCCTGTTGCAGGAAGTAAAGGGGGATGAGCGTGGCGTGATCGAGTCGGTTGTCGCCCGCACCCATCGTCCCGGCTGGAAGTCCTCTGGCTTTAAAGGCCTCGTCGAGCGCTTCGACGAGTTCGGTGTCGTAATTTGCCGTGACATTCACCTGAGGGACCCCGAAGTTTGAAAAGTCCCCGTAAGCCTGCGTCCCCGGAGAGATGTGAAAATAGTCGGCGTAACTGGTACTGTGTGGAGAGCTGATGATGATCGTATCCGGCTTAAAATCGACGATCTCTTTGGCAAACTTCTTGTAATTGTCTACCGTATCTTGGATCGTTTTCTCCTCGCCCCGGCCGACCTCTGGGACAATCAGGGGTGGGTGTGGTACAATATAAGCTTTGAGAATCATAAATACCTCCCGTATTTGAGTTATGTTTTAAGTAACTTCGATACAATAATAACTATCGCGCTTAGGCGAAAGTGCAACACTGTCTAAGCGAATTACGGATAATTTTTGGTTTTCAGTCAACGCGCCTGTAGCTTTGACCACAGGGCGTTTTCGGCTTAAAATAAGTCGTGTATTTAATTATAACGTTTTAATTTTGACTTATTTAGGAATAATCAATCAGGTAGCGAGCGTCTTTCCGGTTTTGATGGTCGGTCTGACCGTCTTGTTTTTGATTGGCGAATATAAAAATGAGGGGACCGTCAGCATCAGCCGAAACCTGATGTTCGCGTCGTTTTGTTTTTACCTGTTGTGCTGTTACGCACTCGTGATTTTACCACTTCCAAGCTTTGAGGAAGCTCTGGAGATCAGCGGACCGTACACGGACTTTCGCCTGTTTGGTTTCGTGACGGACTTTTTTACCTATACCTCGGGCATGGGCTTATACGAAAAATTAACGAGCAGTTGGTTCTACCTTCCGTTTTTTAACTTTCTTATGCTCATCCCGTTTGGGATGTACGAGCGAAAGTTTTTTGGAAACGGCTTGGGTACGACCCTCTTTTGGGCCATGCTTCTAAGCCTATCGTTTGAGCTACTGCAGCTGACGGGTCTTTTGTTTATCTACCTAAACCCGTACCGTTTGTTCCAGCTCGACGACCTGCTCCTAAACGTAGCCGGGGCTCTGGTCGGCTTCCTACTCGTGCCTACAAAAGTACCAAAAAGAAAGCGGGTAGACCTGCAGGCAAGAACCGGCTTTAAAGACCGCGTACTTTCGCTACTGCTTGATCTGGTCATTTTAAGCCTGATGAGCCGCTTTCTCAAGTGGTTTTTTCCGGCGCAGGGACCTTTGGGCTCCTACCTCGTCTACGCTGTCTCGGTCGGCCTTTATACCTTGATCACCTTAAGGGAAGGGCGCAGACTTTCGGGCTACCTGACAAGCCAAAGTTTTACGGGCCGAAACGGGTCCTCCCCAAAGGCGGCGGCGCTCTTTTTAAGAGAAGGCCTTTTGTTCCTGTTTGTGCTGCCGGCTCCGGTTCTTGGGATCTATCTCATGGTCTCGGGACCGGCTTACCGGATCTTACTGGGGCTTGCGCTAGTGATCGTCTTTGTACTGACGCTATTTCAGACTTTAACGGCGGTCCCGTTTTATGAAAGCGTAAGTGGGGTTTATCTGACGGAACTTAGGTCTCGACGAGCTTCGTTATCGTCGTGCGCTCGATCCCGTCGTGAAGCTCAAAATGTTCCACCGAAAACATCTCGTCCGAGAGTTCGGCCTCGAGCACAGGGATCGCGGGAGCGTAAATAAATTTACCGCCGACTTTTAGGCAACCGAGCAGGTTAAAGTAAGCCAGGGACAGCCCTTTAAGGGCTTCGCTGTCTTCGGCGATCGCGTGGTTGATCGTATTGGCCACGTCGATGTTGGATAGGATCGTGCCCCACTTGTTGTGGCCGAAGTTGGAGTTGGTCCAGCTGGCGCGTTTGACGTACGGAAGTTCGGGCGCGTCAAAATCGGCGCCGTAAGCGTCGACACCTTCCATTCGAAGCATATGAATGAGTTGGGGATCCTGTCCACAACTGACATCAAGGACCGGCTCCATGACCGTTTTCGGATCGATCCCGAAGATTTCAAGTTGAAATTCCGGTGAATAATTGGATTGGAAAGTTGAATCGTTCATACTTAAATTGTACCGTTAATGGAGAATCTAAAACACCACTACAATTATACAGCCTCGTCGAAACAAAGGGCCGAGGATTTCTTAAGGGACCGGGATTTTTCCTCCCGGGTGATCCGCGCCGTAAAAAAACGGGGGAAGCTCCTTATCAACGGGAAGGACTCCCGCTTTATCGATGAGCTCGAGCCGGGGGACGTGGTCGACGTCTACCTTCCACACGAAGACATCGATTTTAAACCGTCGGATGAAGAAATCGAGATCCTGTACGAAGACGATGAGGTCTTGGTCGTGAACAAGCCGCCGCTTTTAGTGGTTCATCCGACCCACGACTACACCGACGAGACCCTGGCCAACCGCGTCGCGGGATATTATAAGAGGAGCGGGCAGTCGCACAAGATCCGTTTTGTCAATCGGCTGGACCGGGATACGACGGGGATCGTGATCGTGGCCAAAAACCAGTACGTTCACGCCTACCTGCAACAACAGATGAAAGATGGCTTTAAAAAGCGCTACATCGCCTACACCGACGGAAGGCTTCCGGAGGATGACGGCGTGATCGAAGCACCGATCTACCGACCCGAAGAACGTTCCATCGAACGCGTCGTCGACGAAAGAGGGGTTTACGCGCGCACGGATTATAAGAAGCTTGAGGATTTTGAGGCGGGCTCGAAAGTCGAACTGGAGCTACATACCGGCAGGACCCACCAGATCCGGGTCCATTTGAAGTCGCTCGGCTGTCCGATCATCGGCGATCCCCTTTACAATCCGGATTCGATCACGCGTTACGGATTTGACCGGCAGGCCCTGCACGCCCACCGCGTTCAGCTCGATCTGCCGAAAAAGGGCCGAATCGATTTTGTAGCGCCTCTGCCTAATGATATGATAATGCTAGAAAAGAAAATGAGGGAAAACATTGGAACACAATAACGATAACTTTGAAAATGACGATCGTTTTACTACGCGCGATCTCGAAGAGATCGATGAGATCCTAAATAATCCTTCTTTTAGCCAAGAACCGGCTCCGGAAGAAACGCCGGAAGAGACCGAGCCACTCAAAACAGAGCCGGAACCGGAAAAGCCGAAACCGACACCCGTAGCGTCCGCACCGAAGAAGGAGAAAAAGACGCCGTTAAGACGGGGACTGCCCCACAAAAAGAAAGGCCTTCCCAAACGGAAGGTGGACCATTCCTGGAAGAAGACGGCCACCATCGTCGTATCGGTCCTGGTTTTTCTGGCCCTAGTCGGGGTGGGAGGAGTCTTCTTATTATATACGGCCAACTTCACGGACATTTCCGGGACAAAGTACACGCCAAAAGAGAAAACGGAAGTTTACACCTCGGACGGGGTACAGATCGCTTCGATCTTCTCGGAGAACCGGACCTACATCTCGATCGACCAGGTCCCGCAGGACCTTAAGAACGCGCTGATCGCGACGGAAGACTCCAGGTTCTACTCCCACGGCGGCGTCGACTACCTTGGGGTACTGCGTGCCCTTTTGTCGAACCTGATTTACGGTAAGTCCACCGGACAGGGGGCATCGACCCTGACCCAACAGCTCTCGAGGCTTTTGTATCTGCCCAACATCGCCGAGGAATCGACTTTCTTGGATTCGCTCAACCGTAAATTCAAGGAGATCTCGATCGCCTATCAGATGGAAGACAAGTACACCAAGGACCAGATCCTTGAGATGTACCTGAACGAATATTATTTCGGTTCGGCCGCCTACGGCATCGAAGCCGCGGCCGAGACGTACTTCGGTAAAAACGTCAGCCAACTCAACCTCGCCGAATCGGCCATGCTCGCGGGCCTGCCGCAGGCGCCGAGCGTTTACGCGCCGAACGATGACTTTGAAGCCGCGAAAAACCGCCAGCGCCAGGTCTTAGACCGGATGATCGACGCGGGATACATCACACAGGAACAGGCGGACGAAGCCTACAATACGGAGATCGTGATCGTTCCGTGGTCGGAAAACGACATCAACAACCAGATCTCGCAGGGCTACCTGGACTACAAGATCGACACCAC
>CANRHG010000122.1 GCA_947630385.1 uncultured Eubacteriaceae bacterium | reverse complement strand
GTGCTTCTAAACCGTGCCCCCACGCTTCACCGTCTGGGGATCCAGGCTTTTGAGCCGGTACTAATTGAAGGGCGCGCGATCAAGCTCCACCCGCTCGTCTGTACGGCTTATAACGCCGACTTCGACGGCGACCAGATGGCCGTTCACGTTCCGCTCTCGGTCGAAGCGCAGGCAGAGGCCCGCTTTCTTATGATGGCGTCAAACAACATCCTAAAGCCCCAGGACGGAACGCCCGTCGTTGTACCTACCCAGGACATGGTCCTAGGGGCGTATTACATGACGATGGAAGACGAAGGCGCCAAAGGGACCGGTTCGATCTACACGGACGTCGACGAGATGGAAATGGCCTACCAGAACAAGGACGTCGACCTTCACGCGAGGGTCAAAGTCCGCGTCCAAAAGGAACGCGAAGGTAAAATGGAATCAAAGATCATCGAATCCACCGTCGGCCGTTTCATCTTCAATCAACTGATCCCACAGGATATCGGGATCAACAAGCGTGAAACGGACGAAGAATTCTTTGGCCTTGAAGTCGACCAGGTCGTCGACAAAGACGTACTGACTAAGATCGTAGACCGTACCTTTAAAAAACACGGGCCGACCTTAACGAGCGAAATGCTCGATGAGGTCAAAGCCAAGGGCTACGAGTACTCGACCAAGTCCGGGATCACCGTCGGGATCACCGACATGCAGGTGCCGGGAAACAAGGACGAGATCTTAGCCGAAGCCGACGAGCGAATCGCGGAAAACCTGTTAGACTATCGTAGAGGCTTAATTAGTGAGGAAGAACGGTACGATAACGTCGTAAAGATCTGGAACGAAGCCACCGAAGACGTCACGAAAGCCCTGATCAACAACCTAGAAGCGGACAATCCGATCAACATGATGGCCGCTTCCGGTGCCCGAGGCTCGAAAAACCAGATCCGCCAGCTCGCCGGTATGCGTGGGCTCATGAGTAACCCGACCGGTAGAGTTATTGAGCTGCCGATCCGCTCGAACTTCCGCGAAGGCCTAAACGTGCTCGAATTCTTCTCCTCGACCCACGGCGCCCGAAAAGGGCTCGCCGACACGGCCCTACGTACGGCCGACTCGGGGTACCTTACCCGGAGACTGGTCGACGTATCGCAGGAAGTCATCGTAAGGGAAGAAGACTGTGGAACGACCGAAGGCTATACGGTCCAGGCGATCTACGACCGGGATGAAGTCATCGAAGAACTGGCCGAACGCCTGGCCGGAAGATATGCTTTTGAAGACGTCGTCCACCCCGAAACCGGGGAGATCCTCGTGCACAAAGACGAGATCATCTCGAGCGACGTGGCCGAAGAGATCCAGGAAGCCGGGATCGACGCCGTCAAGATCCGCGCGGTCTTTAACTGCCAGAGCGAATTTGGCGTCTGCAAGAAATGCTACGGGATCGACATGACGACCTGGCAGCCGGTCGAAATCGGCGAAGCCGTCGGAACGATCGCCGCGCAGTCGATCGGTGAACCCGGGACGCAGCTGACGATGCGTACTTTCCACACCGGTGGGGTCGCCTCGGCTGACGACATCACCCAGGGGCTTCCCAGGGTCGAAGAGCTCTTTGAAGCGCGTAAGCCCAAAGGGCAGGCGACGATCACCGAGATCTCGGGTCTTGTCGAGATCACCCAGGGCAAAAAGACCGAAGCGATCATCCGCTCCGAAGACGGGGAAGAACGCGAATACCTGATCCCCTATGGGGCAAGGCTAAAGGTCAAAAACGGCGACTTCGTCGAAGCGGGCGAAGCCCTGACCGAAGGCTCGATCAACCCGAACGACATCCTAGAGATCAAAGGTATCGCCGACGTACAGGCCTACCTGCTTTCAGAGGTCCAAAAGGTCTACCGCCTGCAAGGGGTACACATCAGCGACAAGCACGTCGAGCTGATCATCCGCCAGATGCTTCGTAAGGTCAAAGTCGAAGAAGCCGGAGATACGGACTTAATCGCCGGCGCGATCGTCGACATCTTTAAGTTCAACCGGGCCAACAAGGAAGCCGAAGAAAAGGGTCTTACCCCGGCGACCGGTACCAGAGAGCTCCTCGGGATCACAAAAGCTTCCCTCGCGACCGATTCATTCCTAGCGGCCGCCTCGTTCCAGGAAACCACGAGGGTGCTCACGGACGCGGCGATCAAAGGAAAGATCGACCCGCTGCTCGGGCTTAAAGAGAATGTTATGATCGGTAAACTCATCCCGGCGGGGACGGGCGTAGCCGACTACGAACAGGTCGAACTCGACTACGAAGAAATGGAAGACGACATCGACGACGCGATCCTGCTCGAAGATGACGAGATCTTTGATCTCGACGACGACAGCGAACCGCTTGAAGATATATTTATAGGATAAATTTTAGCTCCGGCTTTGGCCGGAGTTTTTTATGTAAAAAATTTTACAAAACTCCCCCTTTTGGGTATAATTAAAAAGTTGACGTAAAAAGGAGGAAAACGTGGCAGTTAACGAGAAAGTCATCGGACTGCGTCAGACGATCAAGATGCTAAGAAAAAAGCGGGTCACGCGGGTCATCTTAGCCGAAGATTCTGACTCGCCGCTGATCGGGGAAGCCAAGGCTTACTGTCTAGAGCAAAACGTCCCGTTGAGTTGGGAGAAGAAAAAGACTCTGGGCAAGGTGGCCGGCATCGAGCTTCCGGCATCTGCAATTGCCTGGCTTACGGATTTACGTTAAATAACTAGAAGGGAGAATACATGCCTACAATCAACCAGCTGATCAGACAGGGCCGAAAGACCGCCGACGTAAAGTCTAAGACACCGGCGCTTAAAGCTAACCCGCAAAAACGCGGCGTCTGCACAGCCGTACGTACTTCAACTCCAAAGAAACCAAACTCGGCGCTTCGTAAGATCGCCAGGGTCAAGTTAGTCAATGGTATGGAAGTCACTGCCTATATTCCGGGCATCGGTCACAACCTGCAGGAACACTCGATCGTCCTGATCAAGGGCGGACGTGTCCGCGACCTGCCAGGGGTGCGTTACAAGATCATCCGCGGCGCGCTCGATACGGCCGGAGTAGAAGACAGGAAAAAGGCACGCTCAAAATACGGAGCGAAAAAGCCGAAGAAGTAGTGCATCATACTCCTGTATGAGCACAGCACGACGTGCAGTACCAATGAATAACGAAATTCTTTAGGAGGGAAGAAGTGCCCAGAAAAGGACCAGTTCCAAAAAGAGAGGTCCTGCCGGATCCACTATATGGCAGTACCAAAGTCACAAAACTGATCAACAACATCATGCTCGATGGGAAAAAAGGCATCGCCCAGAAGATCGTCTACGGCGCTTTTGATATCGTTCAAGAACGTACCGGAAAAGACGCCCTCGAAGCCTTCGACGAAGCCCTAAAAAACATCACGCCGCAGCTTGAAGTCAAAGCGCGACGCGTCGGTGGGGCGACCTACCAGGTCCCGATCGAGATCAGAAACGATAGAAAACAAGCCTTGGCCCTACGCTGGCTCACACAGTTTGCCAGAAAACGCTCCGAACGGACGATGAAAGACCGTCTCGCGGGCGAGATCATGGACGCGATGAACAATACCGGCGCAGCGGTCAAACGTAAAGAAGATACCCACGCGATGGCCGAAGCCAACAAGGCTTTCGCGCATTACCGTTGGTAGAGGAGGGACATTGCCCAGAGAATATAGCTTAGAAAATACCAGAAACATTGGTATTATGGCCCATATCGATGCAGGAAAGACAACGACGACTGAGAGGATCCTCTATTATTCCGGGAAAATCCACAAGATCGGCGAGACCCACGACGGGGCGAGCCAGATGGACTGGATGGAACAGGAACAGGAACGCGGCATCACGATCACATCGGCCGCCACGACCTGTTACTGGAACGATAATCGGATCAATATAATCGACACCCCTGGACACGTTGATTTTACGGTCGAAGTAGAGCGTTCCCTGAGGGTACTCGATGGTGCCGTCGCTGTATTCTGCGCAAAAGGCGGTGTTGAACCGCAATCGGAAACGGTCTGGAGACAGGCCGATGAGTATAACGTTCCTAGGCTAGCCTACATCAACAAGATGGACATCAACGGCGCGGACTTTTACAACGCCGTAGAGATGATCAGAGACCGTCTGGGAGCCAACCCCGTTCCGATCCAGCTTCCGATCGGAAAGGAAAAAGATTTTGTCGGGATCATCGATTTGATCAAGATGAAAGCCGAGATCTATAAAGACGAAATGGGCAACGAAGTCGAGATCACGGATATCCCGGAAGACATGATCGAGGAAGCCCACGAATACCGCGAACGCATGATCGAGGCACTCGCGGAAATCGACGACGAAATCATGGAACGCTACATCGAAGGGGAAGACATCTCAGAAGAGATGATCAAAAAGGCCTTAAGAAAAGGCACGATCGATGTAGACGTCATCCCCGTCACGTGTGGGAGTTCGTATAAAAACAAAGGCGTGCAGATGATGTTAGACGCTATCGTCGACTACCTGCCCTCACCCGTGGACGTTCCGGCCATCACCGGAGAGGTCCCTGGAACAGACGAGGAAGAAACACGGGAAGTCAGCGACGACGAGCCGTTTTCAGCGCTTGCCTTTAAGATCATGACCGACCCGTTTGTCGGAAAACTCGCTTTTATGCGGGTTTACTCCGGAACCGCTGAGACCGGAGCCCACGTCATGAACACGACCAGAGGCAAGAGAGAGCGCCTGGGGCGAATCCTGCAGATGCACGCGAACAATAGAGAGGATCTGCAAAAGATCTACGCGGGAGATATCGTCGCCGCGGTCGGGTTAAAGAACACCTCCACCGGGGATACCCTGGCGGACGAAAAACACCCGGTCGTACTGGAATCTATGACGTTCCCCGAGCCCGTAATCGACGTCGCGATCGAGCCGAAGACCAAAGCCGGTCAGGAAAAAATGGCGGTCGCGCTGCAAAAACTGTCGGAAGAGGACCCGACCTTTAGGATCCACACCGACGAAGAAACCGGTCAGACGATCATCTCCGGAATGGGAGAGCTGCACTTAGATGTCATTATCGACCGGATGCTCAGGGAATTTAAAGTTGAAGCCAATATCGGTCGACCGCAGGTCGCATATCGTGAAGCGATCACGGTCCCCGTCAAAGCCGAAGGTAAATACGTCCACCAGACGGGTGGGCACGGCCAGTACGGGCACTGCCTGATCGAGTTTGAGCCGGCAGAACCCGGCGAAGGTTTTGTATTTGAAGACAAGGTCGTCGGTGGGGTCATCCCGAGAGAGTACATCGGAGCGGTAGAGGCCGGTGTAAAAGAAGCGATGCTAAACGGGACCCTAGCGGGTTTCCCGGTGATGGACTTAAAAGCTACCGTTTACGACGGGTCTTACCACGACGTCGACTCGAGCGAACAGGCTTTTAAGATCGCCGCGAGCATGGCTTTTAGGGATGCGATGAACAGGGCCAAACCGATCATCGTCGAACCGATGTTTAAAATTGACGTAACGGTTCCCGAAGAATACATGGGAGACGTTTTAGGAGATATCAACGCCCGTAGAGGACGGGTGGAAGGCTTGGAAGAGAGAAACGGAGCGCAGATCATTCACGGGATCGTACCGCTTGCAGAAATGTTCGGCTACGCGACCTCGCTGCGTTCAAAAACACAGGGACGGGGCGTTTATACGATGCAGTTTACGCACTATGAACCCGTTCCGAAAAGTATTCAAGAAGAAATTATCGAAGGAAAGAGATAACTAAAAGGAGAAAAAATGGCTAAGGAAAAATTTGATAGATCAAAGCCACACGTAAATATCGGAACAATCGGACACGTCGACCACGGAAAGACGACCCTGACCGCGGCGATCACGTCCGTACTGAACCAGAGAAACGGAACGGG
>CANRHG010000121.1 GCA_947630385.1 uncultured Eubacteriaceae bacterium | reverse complement strand
AGCCGGGCCGAGGATACGGCCGTCATCCGTGGCTATTTTCCGGTCGACGGGTCGGAACAAAAGATCTCCGAGATCTTGATCAAAATAGCCCGCCTTCCCCAATTCGGTCTCGATCCGGGAAGCGGTGAACTCAAGATCGTTGAAGTACGCGACGAGGACTGGGAAGAATCCTGGAAAAAGTTCTTCGTCGCCCAACACGTGACTCCTGATATCGTCGTCGTCCCGACCTGGGAGGAGTATACGCCCCCGGAAAACGAGATCGTCGTGTCGATGGACCCGGGCATGGCTTTCGGGACCGGCTCGCACGAAACGACCCGCCTGTGTTGCGAACTCATCGAAAAATACATAAAACAGAGCGATAAGGTCATCGACGTCGGTACGGGCTCGGGGATTTTAGCGATCGCCGCGGAAAAACTCGGGGCAAAAGAGGTCGTAGCCATCGACCTGGACCCAATTGCCGTAAAGGTAGCCAGGCAAAACGTCGAGCTAAATAATGCCGGAAGGGTAGAAGTCCGTGAAGGCGACCTGCTCGAAGAAAATACCGGAACGGCCGATCTCATCGTAGCCAATATTTTAAAAGAGCCCATTTTAAAACTCATCCCGCAAGTTTACGAGACCTTAGAACCCGAAGGGCTCTTTATCTGTTCGGGACTACTTCCCGAACATACCCCGGACGTCGTCGAAGCACTCGAAGAAAAAAGCTTTAACGTTCTTGAAACGCCGGACTTAAACGGTTGGAGCGCGGTCGTGGCCGAAAAACTATGAACACCTTTTTTGTCGAAAGTCTAGATGAAAGCGTAAGCCTATGTGGGGACGACCACAACCACCTGAAAAAATCGCTGCGGATAAGACCGGGCGAAAAGGTAAAACTCAGCGACGGCGCCGGCAGTTATGGCATCTACCGGGTCGTAGAAACTGCGGACACAACGCTACTTGAGCGGGAAGGTGGGGTCAAGACGAAGGAAGTCCCCGTTAAGATAAACCTATATCAGGGGATCCCGAAAAAGAAAAAACTTGAGACGATCGCCCAAAAATGTACGGAACTTGGAGTAAACGCGCTCACGCCGGTTGTCATGAAATACTGTGAGCGTCCGCAGGTGGATTTTAAACGGCTAGAAAAAATTATACTCGAAGCGGCCAAACAGAGTGGAAACCCGATTCTCCCGCAAATCGGTGATATAAAAACGGTAAACGAAATTAACCCAAAAGAAGATCTAATCCTCGTAGCCTATGAAAAAGAAAACCGCCCGCTAAAAGAAGTCCTGGAAAGCCGTCCGGACGCGAAAAACATCGCGGTCTTTATCGGGCCCGAAGGCGGTTTTAGCGAGGAGGAGGTTTTGGCATTAAAGGACCTGGGCGCACAAAGCGTGAGCCTGGGTGAAAATATTCTTCGCACGGAAACGGCGGGACCTTCCGTACTCTCCGTGCTCCGGTACGTCTATGGATAAAACGGTAGCGCTATACTCGCTTGGCTGTAAGATCAACAGCTACGATACCCAAAGAATCAGGGAGAGTTTCTTACTTAGCGGATATAAAGAAGTAGACTTTAATGAGCCCGCCGACGTCTACGTCGTAAACACCTGTACCGTCACCCATCTTGGGGACAGAAAGTCCAGACAAATTCTCCGTAGGGCCAAACGGACCAATCCCGAAGCGGTCGTCATCGCCACCGGTTGTTACGCCCAAACGGACAGACAGGCACTGGAAAAAATCGATGAAGTCGATTTGGTCATCCCTCCGGACGAAAGTCTGAGAATTCCTGAGATCCTAGACGGGACGGGGCTTGAGAGTGAAGGCATTACCTTTAGCAAAGACAAAAACCGGGCTTTTGTTAAGATCCAGGACGGCTGCAACCAATTTTGTACGTATTGCATCGTCCCCTACGCCCGCGGGCATATCCGCTCAAAAGAAAAAGAAGTGGCCCTAGAAGAGATAAAAATTCTAATTGAAAACGGTTTTGAGGAAGTCATTTTATCTGGGATCCACATCGCCAGCTACGGCAAGGACTTAAAGGAGGACGATCTTTTGATCGAGCTCATTGAAGACCTAAAAGATAGCGGTCTAAAGCGGCTTCGGCTGTCTTCGCTTGAGCCCAGACTGATCACCCGGGACTTTCTTGAGCGTCTAAAAGAAGTCAAGATCTTCTGTCCGCACTTTCACTTAAGCCTTCAAAGCGGCTCGGACAGCGTTTTAAAACGTATGAACCGCCACTACAGCTCTGACGAATACCTTGAAAAAGTAAAACTGATCCGTGAGTTTTATCCTTTGGCCGGAATCACGACCGACATCATCGTCGGTTTTCCCGGTGAGAGCGAAGAAGAGTTTTTACAGACGATGGAATTGGCCGAAAAAGCCGACTTTTCCAAGATCCACATTTTTCCTTACTCAAAACGTGAGGGAACGCCAGCCAGCCGGATGAAAGATCAGGTAAATCCTGAGACCGTGCGAAAACGCATCAAAAAACTCGAAGACCTCGAACGTAAGTCGCGGCTCGCTTTTTATGAAAAGCAGCTCGGAACCGAAGCGGAGGTCCTGTTTGAAACCGAAAAAGACGGAATTTATCACGGTTATACAAAAAATTATATTCCGGTCTATACGAAGTCGGAGAAAGATCTCACCGGAAAGATAGTTCGTGTTAAACTTAATAGTATAAACAACGACCAGGTGGAAACAGAACTGGTCGGAAAGGAGAATTGATGCACGACGATTGTATCTTTTGTCAAATCATAGACGGGAAAGTTCCGAGTGATAAGATTTTTGAAAGTTCCGAAGTTCTGGCTTTCAAAGACATCGATCCTCAGGCCCCGACGCACATCGTGATCGTTCCAAAAGAACATCATCTATCGCTTATGGACGTTGAAGAAGGAAGCGCGCTTCTTGCCAAACTCTTAAGCGCGGCTCAAATGATCGCGAAAGAACAAGGTCTTGATGACGACGGATTCCGTGTCGTTATCAACACCGGCGTACAAGGCGGCCAAACCGTCGATCACTTACATCTTCACCTTCTCGGCGGGCGTTCCATGCAGTGGCCACCAGGTTGATTAGACCACTTTTTTATAATATAATTATTCAGCTCGCTATTTTTTAAGCAATCTAGGGCTTGAAGGGGGTGAAAACATGTCAGAAGTTCGAGTAAAAGAAAACGAAACACTGGAAAGCGCACTTCGCCGTTTCAAACGTAAGACCGCTATGGCCGGCATCATGAGTGAAATCCGTAAACGTGAACACTACGAAAAGCCCAGTGTTAAACGTAAGAAAAAGTCTGAAGCCGCCAGAAAGCGTAAGATGAAGCGTAGAAGATAATGAAACAAAGATTGTTAGCGGATTTAAAGTCCGCTATGAAGAATAAAGAAAAAGTCCGCAAGGACACGATCACAATGGTGAGGGCGGCGATTTTACAACAGGAAAAAGACAATAAAGTAGAGCTGAGCGACGATGAAATCATTGACGTGATCGCCAAGCAGCTAAAACAGCGTAAAGACGCGCTCGAAGATTTCAAAAAAGCCGATCGTCAGGACCTGATCGATCAAACCAATCAGGAAATTGAAGTCCTAAAGGACTATCTACCCGAACAACTCGGTGACGATGAGATCCGCCAGATGGTCGTTGAAACGGTTGAGTCGACCGGAGCCGGAAAGAAAGACATGGGAAAAGTCATGAAAGCTATCATGCCCCAGGTCGGAGCCCGGGCCGACGGCAAGACCGTCAGTCGCATTGTCAAAGAAGTTTTAAGTACTGTAGAGTAAATCTGCAGTACTTTTTTTGGTTGAAAATTTCTTCTTGACATGTTAACGGGAAAGTAGTAGAATAGAAAGAGCGTCGAGGCGTAGCGCAGTTTGGTAGCGCACATGGTTTGGGACCATGGGGCCGAAGGTTCAAATCCTTTCGCCTCGACCATTTTTGGACCCTTAGCTCAGTTGGTCAGAGCATCCGGCTCATAACCGGCAGGTCCGGGGTTCAAGTCCCTGAGGGTCCACCATTAATAATTATGAAGATTAAAACAAGCCGATAAAACAGTGTGTTTATCGGCTTTTATTTTTATATTGATACGATGTTGATACGGTAAATTATTTCTAAATGTCTGTTGTACTCGTGTAAATAATAATGTCCATGAAGTTTCAAAAATAAAATCTCGTTTAATCTAAGTCTTCCTCTCCAAAAAGATATTTTAGTAATTCTACCCGATCATCCTCGCATAGAATTCCATAATAAGCACAAATATTTGGTATTTGAGCCGAATTCTTTTTGAGAGTCTCTCTTGTAATTACTACCCCATTCTTACCTAAAGATTTTGCTTTAGCTATGATAAATGGATCGGCTGAAGGACGATTACCTTTTATATTATTCGGTCTTACGCTTTCTTGAAATTTTTTATGAGAAAACATTTCCAGTAAAAATTCCGTCTCTTCATTAGTCGGTTCAAGAAAGAATTGCTTATGTTGTTTTAACCAGTTTAAACCGTCTTCTTACCTTATTTGGAGTTCTAATTCACGATAAACTTCCCTAACTAAAATTATTTTACCAGTTTTGATCATTTCTTCCACCCTAGTCCAAAATCTATCAAAAGCAGGAATACCAGGAAGAAGGTAATAATTTAACCAAACTCTAAGAACATTTGTATCGATAATGTACACTGATTGCAACTATTCTCTCCAATGAGATTCAAAACTGTCTAATTGCGAAGCTTTTAAGCCTAAATAATCACATAATTCCAGTTCATCAATTTTTCCGCTCCTGTAAGCATCATAAGCTAAATTCACATAATTATTTCCTAAGTAAGAAATCAAATTATAGTATGGATTCCCTCCTGACTTTCCTTTATTGTAATCGGGATAATTGTCAGCTCTCATTTGTTCTTTATAATTATTAAAAGCAGACCAATTTAAATAATTTAACTTTATTAAGCGAATTAAAATCGCTTCTAAACTAACGGAAAAATACTTTGCTAACTCTACAATCTTCTTAAGATCTAAAGATTCATCATTAATTTTTTCAATGAGACGGTCTTCTGGAATTAAAAACTCAGCCGCAAACTGATCGCAGTCTCTTTCGATATTATTTTTATCAACCGTATAATCGACGCAATCAATACTACTGATCTTATTCAATAAATGATAAATTTCATGGAACAGAGTAAAAAGCTGTCTCGTTTTCGACATAGAGCTATTAAGAAAAATAACAGGATAATTGTCGTCGTAAACGCAAAAACCTGATACTGTTTTTTCGTGAAAAGGATTTTTGAAGACATAAATTCCTAAAGAAAACAAAGCCTCTCTAAAACGTTTTAAAAGTTCGTCAGGTTTTAGCTTTGCTTGTTCATCAATATTAACCTTTAGTTTTTCTCTTAGAAATTCAATTAAATCTCCTCTAGATTTTCCTTTGACTTTATCTAAAAATTTAATAGATCCCTTATTTGAATCTTCTAATAATTCTTTTAGATTCTGTTGAATGATCGGTGCTCTATCAATAACGCGATTAAGTTGATAAGGTAAATCATCTAAGTCTAAATTATTCAAACTTCGAAACTCAGGTCTTTTAGTTTCAACTTCAGGAGGTTCAGGAAAAAAGAAGACAGCTACTGGAATGTTATAAATATCCGATAATCTCTCTAGTTGCTTATAAGTTGGAAAACTTATTTTCTCTTCCCACTCCAATATTTTTGGCTTTAAATCTCTAAACTCTTTTGTGTCAATTTTTCCCGTTCGTTTTCTAGCCCACTTTAATACTTCTGGATTGTAAGACTCAATTCTGTTCATCGTTTAAATTCCCTCCTTTCAGCTTTTCTATAGTTAATTTAAGTATAACAACATTTTATTGAATTCACGCCTTAAAAGATTACCGTTGTTATAAATAGTCTAAAATGTCTATCTACTGATTCCGGATTCATCCTGCCTCCTTTTGG
>CANRHG010000120.1 GCA_947630385.1 uncultured Eubacteriaceae bacterium | reverse complement strand
CTTTTCTAGGACCTTGTCGTTTTTGATGCGACTATAAAAGTTTAACCGACCAAAAACGTTTTGTCAAGAACTTTTTTTCGCTTGACTGTGTTTTTATTATAGCAGGTTTAAATCCCACTGTCAACACTTTTTATTAAGATTTTTTAAATTTTTTATTAATTATTATTTATAATTTTATAAATAATAATTATAAGCTTTAAAATAGCTAATTTACTCGTTTTCGGCGTTTCCATAAATTTGAAATACCTCAAATAAGCAACTTAATTATTGTAACTCGCTTTGTTTTCGCCGTCAAGGCTTTATTGCTCAACAGCAAAATTAATTATAAAGGCTAAAGGCACCTCTGTCAACCCCTTTTTTATGAGAAATTTTAATATTTTTAAAATAAAATAAGTTGTAGTCTTATTATAAGTTAAATCTCACAGTTTTCTACTTATATATTAGTTCTGTTTATAATTACAACAAGTTTTCCAAGAACGTGACTACCCTTCGGCCGATGTTATTGTTGGCCATGTAAAAAGCATGACCGGTCTTATATCTTATTAGTGCCGAATTCGGAAGAACTTTCTTTGCGAATTTACTATAGGCGACGGGGACGATTCTGTCGTACTGGCCGTGGAGGATCAGGGTTTTGTGGTGACTCTGGAGACACTTAAAAATGTTCATATTATAGACGTCTTCGTAGTAGCGTCTTCCGACGGGACAGCCAAGGACCGTAGTTTTTTCGGGAATGTCGCCGATTTTATCAAAACTTAGCCTCGCGACGTCGGGGATGTTAAGCGCGGGATAAAAAAGGACCACACCTTTAAGGTCTTTTTCCGTAGCCGCCGTCAGTGCCGCTACGGTCCCACCTTGGCTGTAGCCGATTAAAACGATATTTCTTCCGACGTATCTCTTAACAAACTCGATGATTAGTTTAAGGTCCCGCACCTCCGTAAGCAGGGAATTATCGTACACCGATCCACTTTTAGACGAGACGCTCCCACCGGCGAAATCAAAAATTACCACTTTATACCCGCAACGGGCCAAAAACTCAGCCTCATGCCTAATGGTATCCATCGTCGACCCGAACGGATGGGCGAGGATCACTGTGAGATCTTTGGCTCTTAACGGAACGAGTGTTTCTCCGTAGAGTTCAAGCCCTTTTGCTTTTAAAACAAATTTACTTCCTCTTACAATCATTTGATAGGTTTAAAAAAGCCGGAATCAAATTCCGGCTTATGTTAAGCGTTGTTCTCTTGTGCGCTCGCGTTCGGCGCTTTAAAGATCTTGGAAATTGGTTTGTAGACCAAGAACGTGATCAGGCTGTTTACGCCCGCTTTGATCAGGTTAAACGGTATAATGACCGGAACGATCATAGAAGCTACCGCTGATACCGGTGTTCCCATAAAGATGGGCGTAAAGATCAGATTCCAGATCACCATCGCTACCGTCATCGTGATCGTCCCCGCGATCAGCGCGATGACCGCACCTTTACGCGTATGATTCATCTTATAGATATAGCCCGCGACCAACACAAAGCTTCCGGTCGCGAACAAGTGCATCATGATCCCGATGATCCCACTCGAAGAAGAGACCGTAATACCCTGAATGACACAGGTCACGACCGTGATGATCAATCCGACCATGGGTCCGAACAAGAACGTGCCGATAAAAATCGGGATGTCCGCCGGATCATACTCTAAAAACGGTGCACTTGGGAAAATCGGAAAATGGATCAGTGCGACTAGAATGACCGATAAGGCAACCAAAACGGCGCATTCGGTCAGCATTTTAGTTGTAAATTTCAAGAAAACCTCCTTCTTTTTTCAGGGAAAAAGAAAGCCCCGATTTCGGGGCATAATTTTCTTAGTTGTTTCTTTCATCCGGACTATACCGTTGGTACCGGAATCTCACCGGTTCGGCTTGCGCTCGAGGACTTTACCTCCAGTAAGGAATTTCACCTGACCCTGAAACTTGAATTTACTACAACTGTTATAAGCCTTAATGGTTGATCTGTCAAGCAGTTATTTAAACATATTAAGTTTATAAAAAATAAGAAAACCGATAAGCGTAGCTACGGCTGATATGCCCACGACGATCCAAAAATTTGGAAAAGGAATGCATTTGACGTTCATTCCATAAAAAGTCGCAATTAACGTTGGAATCGACATGATGATCGTCACGAGCGTTAGGATTTTCATGACGACGTTTAGGTTGTTCGAGATGATCGAAGCAAACGCGTCCATCGTACCGCTTAAGATGTTGCTGTAGATGTTACACATCGAAGAAGCCTGTTCGATCTCGATCGAAATATCTTCTAAGATGTCTTCGTCCGCCGCGTACAGTTTGATGATTCGGCCGCGTTCCAGCTTGTCCACGACCAGCGAATTCGAGTTCAGAGCCGTCGAAAAGAAGACCGTCGACTTTTCAAGGTCCAACATTTCGTAGAGTTGCTTGTTATCGAGCGACGAATGGAGTTTGCGCTCGACTTCGTTGCTCTTTTTGTTGATCGCCCGAAGGTAGAAAACAAAACTTTCTGTGATATGATATAAAATCTGTAAAATAAAACGCGAACGTAAAAACGTGAACACGTTTTTGATCTTTCCGTCGACGAAGTCGTTGAGCTCTTGGATAGGCTCGAGGGCGACGGTCATGACGCACGTTTCCCCGGCCAAAATTCCGACCGGGATCGTCTCGTACAAAAGCCCGTCCGAGTCCTGCATCGGATATGGCGCGTTTACGGTAATAAGGGCCCAGTGGTCGGGTTCGTCCTGTTCGACCCTGGACGTTTCCTGTCTATCCAGGGCGGCCGTCAGATAATCTTCTTCGACGTTATATTGATGGGAGAGAAATTCAAGCTCTTCTGGCGTCGGATCGGTCACGCGGATCCAACAGTTGTCCTGGTATTTATCGGTTTCCTGTAATTTCCCCTTTGTCGTTACGTAGTACTGGATCATGGTATCCCTCTCTATCGTCGGGAACCGTTTTTTGTTTGTGCATTTTTTCGGCTTCCTCTTAAATCTGAATATTCGATATAATATAACTAACGTACAATATTTTAACAAACTCGATTAAAAATGAGAAATACTGTAAAAAATTATCTTGTCTTATTATTAACGACACCGACCTTTGTATTTATCTGTTTGATCTGTATTTTTATGTCGGTGTTTATGTTAAACAACGCGACCAAGACCATCATGACCGACGCGGGTAACCTCGGGGACTACTTGGCCGAAAACTACGAACGCCAGATCGAAACGATCCAGGACGATATCTTAAACGAGAAAGCGGTCTCTGACTATTTAAACGATCCCGGAAACGCCGCTTTTCAAAGTGAAGCGGCCACTTATCTCACCGATATCGCCAACCGCAACGAGACCATTCGACGTTCAAGTTTTATCTCCTCGACCGGCACGATTTTAGTCTCATCAAACCCCGATCTTATAGGAAAAAACCAGGCCGATACCTTGTTTGAAGACTGCATGAAAACCGGACAGGCCCAGACCGGCGTAGAACTCGACGGGGATCTCCCGCTTATGGTGATCTGTTATCCCATCGATCCCGGAAGCGACTTCGTGGCCGTCTACCGGCGTACCTCTCCGCTTTACTACCTGCAGGACTATATTACCAACATCACCCACGACCAAAAAAGCGTTTACATCGTCACAAAAAACCGTACCGGCCTGATCGCCCAAGGGGACGTCATCGAGCCGATCGACGCGCAAACTCCGGGTGACCAAGAGATCGGAATGCTTCGAAGCCTGCTCTATGACGGTATAAATACGAAAGAATACACGGGCGAGGTCGACGACAACGATTCGGTCAACGCCTACTCGATCGAACCCGACATCGGTTGGATCTCGATGGTCACCGAAAACAAGGCACTGATCTATTACGACTTAAACCGCTTCCAACTGATCATGATCTTCTCATCCGTTGTGCTTTTGGCCGTGATGATCTTAGCCGGCTCACGCTTTTTTAAAGACCACATCGGACCGGTCTTTGATTACGTCTCGACGATCCGGGATTTTCTTGCCGGGAACCATAAACTGAAAGTAGACGAAGACCATCCGCTCATCGTCGGCGAACTCGGCGAGACGATCAACTCGCTGTTTGTCGCGGTCGACGACGCGGACCGGCTCAACGACGAGTTAAGGCAACAACTCAGCCGCGCGCTCACGACCGACGCGATCACCGGGCTGTCCAATTACGAGACTCTAAAGACGAAGATCGACGAAAGTTTCGATAAAGAAGAACCCCAGGCTCTGATCGTCTATAACATCGGGACCTACGATAGCATCGACGCGACCTTTGGCAAAGAACGCTCCGATCAACTCCTAAACATCATCGCCGAAAGAAGCCGTCCCTACGCCGGCGATAACCTTTTAGGTCGCATAAAACGGGACCTCTTTTGTCTATACCTGCCGAACTACGAAAGTAAAGCCGAAGTCAATATCTTCGTCAACGAACTGGCGGAAATGTTAAGCGATATCCGAAATATCGGCGATATTCAAGTCGCGCTCAACCCGCACGTGGCCGTTATTTTCCGAGACGATCATATCGAAGACGCGCAGGACTGGCTCGATATTGCCGAAGACGTCCTCACGCAAGCCGAAGAAGAAAATTCACAAGTCGTGATTTTTGACTTCAGCTGGCTTGACGAGTCCGAAGACGATCAACTTCTCGAAAACATCTTTTTGACCGACACCCCCGTGTGGAACTCTTACCGGCAAAAAAAATGATCCCAAGCGGGATCATTTCATAAGCAAAGAATCTCTTTCCAGCACTTGCAGTGCTGGATTTTCTTTTGTAAGGTCTTTTACCTTTTGCTCGTCTTCCTGACTGACTTTAAAGATGATGATCGCGTTGCTCGTGTTTTGCGGCAGGAAGGAGTAGGCAAATTTGATATCGATGTCGGCGTCGGACAAAATGTCCGTGAGTTGACTCAGTCCACCGGGCTTGTCCGGAACTTCTACGGCCATGACTTCGGTTTCGTTGGCCATGATCCCGGCGTCTTTTAAGCTCTTTAAGCCTTTGTCGGTATCCTGAAGAATCAGGCGCATGATACCGTAATCGGCCGTTTCCGAAATCGTCAGGGACCGGATGTTGATATCGGCTTCTTTTAAAACTTTAAGAACGTGCGCCAGGCGTCCACTGTCGTTTTGGATAAAAACGGATACTTGTCTAATCATCTAGAATATTTCTCTTATCTACAACACGTACGGCTTTACCTTCGCTTCTTGGAAGCGTGTGCGGTTCGACCAGTACGATATGGGCCTGAATCCCGGTAATGGAACGTACGTTGTGTTTGATCTTCTTTTCGATCTCTTCGAGTTCTTCGACCGTATTCAGTTCCAAAGACTGACCCAGTTCAACTCTGATTTCCAGCGAGTCCATCACGCCTTCACGGTCGACGACGATCTGATACTGCGGCTCGACCTCTCCGGCATTGAGTAAGGCTTCTTCGATTTGGCTCGGGAAGACGTTCACGCCTCGAATGATGAGCATGTCGTCGGTTCGGCCGTGGAAACGGTCGATCTTGCGGTGGGTTCTTCCACACGGACAGGGTTCGGAGATCATCCGGGTGATGTCTCTGGTACGGTAACGGATCAGCGGCATGCCTTCTTTGGTGACCGTCGTGATGACGAGTTCGCCCCATTCCCCGTCCGGTACCGGCTCTAGCGTTTCCGGATCGATGATTTCTGGAATGAAGAAATCTTCCCAAATATGAAGCCCGTTGTGTTCTTCGCATTCGATGGCAACGCCCGGACCGCAGATTTCGGACAGACCGTAAATGTCAAAACATTCGATCCCCAGTTTTTCTTCGATGTCGGCGCGCATGTTTTCCGACCAGGCTTCCGCTCCGTGAACGCCCGCTTTTAAGTTGATGTCGTCCGGGGTAAGTCCCTTATTGCGAAGCGAC
>CANRHG010000119.1 GCA_947630385.1 uncultured Eubacteriaceae bacterium | reverse complement strand
TTTTTAGCTTCTTTGCCTACTTCTTTGGTCGTTTGGTTATCGCCAAGAGAGATAAAAATATAATTGTACGTTTTTCCGTCTTCGGGTAATAAAATGCTTTGTAGGCCTTCTTTGTAATCTAAAGCCTTGTTGGAAAAATCGCAGCCGTATTCGTCGGGATTCTCGAAACGTAGATGTATTCCACTTAAAGCTTTTTCAGGTTCATTTTTTTTAACTTCGCCGTTTGTGATTTTTTCGATTTCGAGGTAGTCTAAAAGGCCTTCCCTGGCTCCGAAATAATCTTCATAAAGTTCATCTATCCTCTTATCGAAAATGGTCACGTTTAAAGGATGATTGCGTAACTGTAGAATCGGTAAGATGTCGTCGAGGGTAGCCTGACCGTTGAGGCCAAAGCCGATGATCAAAACGTTGATTGGGTCATTATCCGTTAGTGTTACGACCTTACTGACAGGATTTTTAACTAGCGCATCGATCACGTTTTTTCTATGTTGAACAAACGTCTTTGAGTTGATGTCCTTTACTTCGTTCCCTTTTGTTTTTAACTTTTGATAGTATTTCGGTCTCTTTAATATCTGAATAATATCTTTGAGGAGATCGGCCATGTCCTTTAGATCTTTTTTCTTTTTGTTGCTATAGGCGATCTCGAGAAAGTCCGTCAACTTTTCTTTGATGATATATTCGTACTTCAGATCTGAATTTCCAATAATTTCGGACTGGTCGATGTATAAGCGTAGCGCTTTTGTCTTAGCTTTGTAAGGTTCGGACTGGAGCCATTCGAGCAAGAGGTTTCCCAGTGAGGCAAAGAGATCTTTTTTGGCAGACTTTCCTTCAAGAAGGACCGGATTGATCACTTCAAGATCGGACATTTCCACGAATTTCTTGTTTTTGGTTACTAAAAAGTTATTTTTATCCAGGTCAAGGTAAACAGGTTCTAAACTGGTTTTAAATTTTTCAAATTTTTTTAAAAAATCCAGCTCGAGGTCGATCAAAGATTTAAGTAACATCAAAACCGGGCGCAGCTTTTTTTCGTTTGCCGTCGCGGAGATCTTGAAGTTTTCGATATACTCGTTTAAAAATTGTTTGTTGGGATCTCGCTCGGTCCAGGAATAAGCGGGGTGGCAGCTTTTTATGTCGGTGCAGATAAACAGAGTGGAGTCGGGAAAAAAGGAGTCTTCTTTGCTGTCACTGGAGCGTAGATGTTGGACCACTTTTAGAAAGTCGGTAAATTTGTCGTTATCCGCGTCAAAGTTGAGGTCCGGCCGGCTGGTCTTATCTTCTTTGTCGAATTGTACGTTGTTGTCGATATTACGAACGAGAAGATACCCGTTCGCTTTTTGAAGGGCGGAACTGGGATAAAATTCTCTGAGGTAGCCGGTTTTCTTTCCGGATTTGGCCAGGTAAGTGATCGATTCTTCGTCTCTTAAGATCTCGTCGTCGATGGTAAAAGTGATACGTTCTTGGCGTCCTTCTAACTCTTGTAATTGTAAATTGCGGTTGTTCGGGTTTTTTCTATTAAAAGGTACTCGTGTGTCATTCATTTTAAACTCATTTCTACTTCCATATAATTTTATATAATTACACCTTTTAATTAAACCGTTTCATTCGGTTTATTCCCCGACTATCCCGAACTAGAAAACGTTTTCAAAGCCGGGCAAACAAAAAGGTTAGGCGCGTACCTAACCTTAATTTTCCAAATTACGCTTTTCGTCCGGCAGGTTGTAAAAGGTAAAGGTACCTTTTGCGTAGATCTTACCCGATTCGTCGCGGGCGTCGACGTCGACGACCGTTAAAAAATGACCGTTTTTTACGGTCCGCGCGACGGCGAAGATCGTCGTGGGCTTACGGACCGCGTTCAAAAATTCGACCGAAGCGTTTACGGTCGTCACGCGTTTGCCATAAGAAGAGGCAAGCGCGCTTCCGGCCGAGTCCATGAGCGTATATAGCGCCCCGCTGTCGACGGTGTGAACGACGTTAAAATGCTTGGTATCTAAAGCCAGTTTGCAGGTAGTGTAGCCTTCGTGGATGTCGACGACTTCGACCTTGTTTTCGATCGCAAACGTATTAAGGCTGTTGCGGTTGTTTTTTAAAGTTCTATAGTCACTCATCAAAAAAAGGTTTTTGTAAATTAAAAAAAGTAAGGGAGCACTGCATATAGAGATTCCCCTCGCTGTCGTTTAGGCTCACATCGATATCGATGATGCGCTTGCCGAATTTGATCACGTGGGCGTAGGCAAAGATCTCGTCGATTCCGGCGACCCCGGTCAGATAATTGACGGCTCCTGAGATCGTCGTGACTTTATAACCATAAGAAGAGGCGGCGCAGGCGGCGGCAAAGTCCGCTAACGTATACAGCGCCCCACCGTTTACGAAATTGTTCCGGTTGCGGTGAGATCCGTCTAAAATCATGCTGGCTTTACACGAACCTTCGCGTAGCTCGTCAATTGTGATTCCCAAACGGTTGATAAAGTGGTCGTTTTCCTGTAATGTGTCTTTTATTCTCTTTAAATCGCTGTTCATCGTCGTTGGTCCATCCATCCGGTGATAAAAGGCAGTGCCTTGTTTTGGGTCGCCGGAAAATCGTAAAGAACGTCGTGGCGGATCTTTGGAAAGATCCGTAGCGTCAGGTCGTCGCATCTTGAATCGATGTAGCGGGTGACGAGTTCCCTTAGGCCTTTTCCAAAACCTCCGACCGGATCGTCTTTTCCTGAAATAAAAAGTAGGGGAAGTCTCGGATCGGTCGAGTCGATCGTGGCTTTCTCTTGACTGGTTTTAAGCAGGCTCAAAAAATCCCGAACGGCCGCGTTGGTCAGTACGAACTGCGCGTAAGGGTCCTCCTCGTACTTTTTCTGGCGTCCTTTAATGGAAGTTAGCCAGGACAGACGGCCCTGGGAGCTGGGAAAATCGTATTCGAAACGCTTAAAGACGTCGTGAATCTGCTCTCTATTGATGGCCTTGGGACCTTCCCTGCGTAAGATCGTCTTGCTTCTTTCCAACATCTGATCGATTTTTTCGACGGGCCCGGGTGAGCCGGCTAAGATGGCTCCGGAAAGATACCTGGCCGTGTCTTCGTGTGAGATCAGTATTTGGGTCAAAAAGCTACCCATGCTAAAGCCCAGATAAAACAGCGGGAGTTTGTACTCGACGAGTTCGTTCGTCAGATGCGTGATGTCTTTAAGAAGGTACTCGGCTCCGTGGTTATAACCGAAAAAGCCGAAGTCGCCTGCCGCGGTCTTTCCGTGACCGAGGTAGTCGCAGCTCGCGCACATATAACCGTGGGCCGTAAAGTATTCCGCGGCTTCGTCGTACTTTCCGCTGTGCTCGTAGGTTCCGTGTAAGAACTGCAGGATCCCAACGGGCTGTACTTCTGGCTCCCAGATCTTGGCGTAGATCAGATGCCTTTGGTCGGCGGAGTCGTAATAAAAATCGGTCGTTTTCATAAGTCTTTATGAGTAAATTCGCGTTTTTGGTCGGCAAAATCGGCGACGATGTCTCCGTTACCTTCTAAGATGTATTTCGTTGTGACTAAGCCCTCAAGACCTACAGGGCCTCTCGCGTGGATCTTACCGGTAGCGATACCGACTTCCGCGCCGAGTCCAAACCGGTAGCCGTCGGAAAAGCGGGTAGAAGCGTTTGAAAAGACGCAGGCGGAGTCGACGTTGTTTTGGAAGTACTCGACCGCTTTATCGTCTTCGCTGACGATCGAATCGGTATGGCCCGAGCCATAACGGTTGATAAAGTCGACGGCTTCCTCCGTATCCCCGACTACCGCGATGGATACGACCGGGGCAAGATATTCGGTCTTAAAATCCTCTTCGCTTGCCGGAACGCAGTCGATGATCGCGCTCACTGCTTCATCTCCACGGATCTCGAGGGCTTCTCCGGTCGTCTCTTTAAAACGAGGGAGAAAGTCTTTTGCGATTTCTTCATCGACCAAAATGGTCTCCGTGGCGTTACAGACCGCCGGATACTGGAGTTTTCCGTCCGCGGCAATCGCGACCGCTTTATCGAGGTCGGCCGATTTTTCGATATAGGTCGTACAGATCCCGTCGGCGTGGCCTAAGACCGGGATCGAGGTATTGTCTTGGATATAACGTACAAATTCGTTGGAACCTCTGGGTATGATGAGGTCGATCTCGTCGTTTAAGGCCAGCATCTCGTTGACCTGCGTCCGGTCTTTTAAGTTTAAGATCCAGTTCAGGTCAAGACCGGCTTTTTCTGAAGCTTCTTTAACGATGTCAAATAAGACTTCGTTTGTACGAAGGGCTTCGATCCCTCCTTTTAAGACGACGGCGTTGCCGCTTTTTAAAGCCAGGGTCGAGATTTGAATAAACGCGTCGGGACGGGACTCAAAGATGATCCCCAAAACCCCGATCGGCGCGGCTTTTTTCGTCAGTATCAGCCCTGGGGCGAGCTCGCGTTTCATGAGCTCTTTTCCAACCGGATCGTCTAAGCCGATCAAGTCTTCGATTTGTTTTATCGAGTCGTCGATTTTTTTGTCGTCGTATACGAGCCGCTTTTGTAAGGGAAGGGCGAGGTCGTTGTCTTTCGCGGCCGCTAGGTCTTCTTTATTCGCCGCGATGATTCTGTCTCTGTTTTTATCTAAGCCTTCTGCAATGGCTTTAAGGACCGTGTTTTTTTCATCGGTATTTAACGCGGCGAGCTTTTTTGCGTCCATTTTGACGGAGTGGATGCTCTCTTTTAAATCACTCATTTGTGGTAGTTCCTCCCGTTTAAGATCGTAAAACTTCGGTAGATCTGTTCGATGAGCATGACCCGAAAGAGCTGATGGGGAAAGGTCAGTTTCGAAAAGGATAAGACCTTATTACTCTTTTTGATCAGTTCTTCGGACAGACCGTGCGAGCCGCCGACGATGAACGTGACGGGTTCGCCAAAACGAAGGTGTTCACCCAAAAGGGAAGCCAATTGTTCGGAGTCCACCGCCTTCCCGTAAGGTTCTAATGCTATAAAATAACCGTCCGACATCTTAGACAGGAGTCGGTCCGACTCTCTTTGAACAACTGTCTTAAGACCTACGGACGGTGTTAAAGGTTCATCTTTGACTTCAATGATTTCAAGATCGCAGAAAGCTCTAAGCCTTTTTTCGTATTCCCGAAGCGCATCTCTAAAAAAAGGCTCTTTGATCTTTCCGACGCATAAAATCTTGATTTTTGTCATCTCAAATGAAAGCATACATCGCTACGATGGATACGATGATGGCGATAACTAAGACTAAAGCTCCAATCCTGTAAGCGCTGTAAGAATTCTTCTTTTTTTGTGTTTCGTTGAAATTGGTTTTCTTTTTCTTCTTTTTTGATTTAGCCATTTTAACCTCCAAGCACTAATTATAACAAACAAAAATCATTCGTCCGTCTTATCTTCCTTTTCTTCCTTCTTTTTAAAACGTTCGTCGTTGGCGTGCTCCCTGGCCCATTCTTCACGCATTTCCTGGACGATACGCGCTTCCTCTTTTTTCTTTTCTTCTTCCGCTTTAATATAATCCTGTCTGAACTGTTCGACGTAGACGGCCGGATTGTTTTCTTCCGAAAGATTCAGATCGACTTCAGAGGCCAAAAGGACGACGACGATCTTATCGGTCGGTCCGCTAAAGTCAGCGGTATAGATCTTTTCAAAAGGCCCAAGCACGGGTTTACCGTCGGCGACGATAAAGCTCTTTGACGAGCCGATCAGGCCCGAGCGGATGCACTTGATTTCGTGACCCATAAACTGCATCCCGTCCATTAAGGGATAGAGTTTGGTAATGATCGCGAAGAAGTTTTTGTCGACCGGCCCAAACTGGGAAGACAGCGATACGACCGCACAGGTGTTGGTGATCGTCTGGACGATCAGACTACCGTTTTTTACGCCCGATTCTTTGACGTAAGCTTCGACTTCGTCGGTGATGTCGACGAGCTCTTCTAAACTTTCGGTTTTTAGTTCGAGAATTTTCATTTTTTTACTTGCTTTTTTCTCTCAATTGATCTATAATAAATATCTGGCTTCGGGGTGTGGCTCAGTTTGGTAGAGCGCTCGGTTCGGGACCGAGAGGCCGGAAGTTCAAATCTTCTCACTCCGACC
>CANRHG010000118.1 GCA_947630385.1 uncultured Eubacteriaceae bacterium | reverse complement strand
CAGTACTTGATTCCTATCTCCATAAAAATCTAATTATGAAGAAAATACTAACTTTTCTTAGTTTAAGTCTTATCTTGATCCTTGCCGGTTGCGGGGCTTCCACAAACACCGAATTAAAAGACGAACTCGTCGGCGATTGGGTTTGGGAACAAACCGAAACCGATACCGCCACGGATGAAAGCGACGTAAACAAAATCGAATTTACCTTCGATGAAGACGGTAAATATACGGCCGTCGCTACGACTTCCGTCACAGCTAATGACAGCCTTACCGATACCTCAACCGTCGATATTGAAGGTTCCTACATCGTAAACGGTGAAGAACTCACAATGTCAACGGAAAAAATCAACGGGACCTCCGAAGCCGACGCTACGGCTACGTCTCCAGATTTGGGACCATTTACTCTCCACGATATTTTTGTCTCCTACGACGAAACTACGGTTGTAGCTTCAGTAGATAACGACGTCTTAACCATGGAAATAGACGGCGAAACCATCGAATTCAATAAAGTAACGAATAGCTAAATCCGGAATAGGAATCAGGTATTTTAATTAATAGATCACAACCGGTGTGCCAACGTTTAAGTTGTTGTACAAGGTACTTCCCATGCTTTCCGGCACGTCAACGTCCCCATCCGTTCCTTGATTTACGTAAATATTTCCACCAAAATCCGTTCTCCAAGACGCGCTTTCAATGCCGTAATGATCCGAATATGGCAGCCAATATTTTACCTGCGTATTTTTAAACGATCCGTCCGGATACCGTACGTTTAGATTGACGTTCGTATTTTTCGATTTTATAAAGTACAGGCCGGTGGTCGTAGCTTCACCCTGATCGGTGCAACCGCTGACGATCGTCGAAGAAGCGATCATCGATCCGTTGTTGTAGAACCAGAGTTGTTGCGAGTCTAAATTGACCTCAACGTAAGTCCCACTGATCGTACTCCCGGTAATGCTACTGGTACCACGCTGGCTCCAGATGGGGTCTTCGGTCACGACGGTCCCGTCAAGAATTTGTTGCCTCAACTGGTTTCGCTCAGCTTCCTGATTTAAGATCCAGCCGGAATTATCACTGAAATAATAAGTCTGACCGTTTGTGGCGTGAAAAGCCAGATCCTTTCCCGCGGTATTGTACTCAGCCGCTAAATTGGCCACGTACTGGTTGAGGGAATCGCCGTTGACCGTGACCTGTCCGTTTTGAACCGTAAGCCACGACGCAAACGTATCTTTATTAAGTACGACTTGTCTGGTCGGGAAATTCAACGTGATCGACGCGCCCGCCGCTTTGTTGTAGGCTTCAAGCTGGCTTTGAAGCGTAGGATCGTCTGAAGTCACCGACGGCATGTCGTAAAGCCCTTGTTTTTTTAGCCCGATCGTACTATCTCCAAGAACGAGCGCCTTGACAACCGCTTCTTTTAACTTCGGTAAGTTCGGCTGGTCCCCGTCGACCGAGGGATCGATGACAAACTGGCTGCCGTTGTAAGCGATTGAAGCGTTTTTCGGCGCGACAATGTTGGGCGAGCTTACAATTGGCGATTGTTGAAGGACCTGGTCCAGTTTTTCTTCGTTGACTTTGTAGTCCGTGGAGAGTTCCAGGGTCTTTTTCGTGATGATATTAAACTGCCAGGCAAACGCGTCCTGGGCGTTTATGAGTTCTTGTAGTTCTCCGATCTCGTCGTCAAAAGTAAGGTCGATTTGGGAGCCAAAGATCGTCGCCGTTAAGCCGTCTTCGCCGATGAGCGTAACCTTCCGGTCGTGATAAGAACGGTCGATGGTTTCCAAAGCGTTTTGAACGTTTTTACCGCCGACGTCTACACCGTTGATCTCGGTAAAAGGCAAAAAATGGCTTCGATAATAGACGTAACCCCAAAGATAAACAATGAGTAAAATCGCGACCACGCTAAGAGCTGAGATGATAATGATCTTCTTTCGCTTGTTTTTTATTGCCTCTTCGTCTTCTTCGGAGGTTTCACTTTCCTCTTCATCGGTTTCCGTTTCGTTAAAAATGGGCGACGGGACTTCATCTTCAAAGAGTTCTTTTGTAATTTCTGAAGACTCAGAAGTATCTTCTAAATTCTCTGTATTCTTATTTTCGTCGGACATGCTCGTATACGAAACCGGTGTCTTAATCTAAATAGCTCAGCTCTTTTTCAAGTCCTTCTTTTGAACCCGTGGCTGAAAAGTCCGGCGGAAGATCCCGACTTTTTTGTTCGGAGGTCTCAACGATCCCGTTTGGTCGTTTGTGATGATGTCTTGGTCCTCCTTCCGGCAATTCGACTTTTTGGTAAATTTTATTAAACAAATCCGCTACAGTCGTACTGATTTCGTCGACCGATTTACCGGTCGGGATTTCTGTCTTGTTGAGGACGGCTTTAGTGAGTTCCAAAGCCACCTGAGATTTTCCTCGCATGGTAACCTTCTTTCTATAAAACAATATTTATGATATAGGATAATTTAATTTTAATCGACCTTTGGCGCAAAAAGTAGGTTTACGTTCCAGAAAGAACGAGAAAAATAAAAAAAGACACTCACGATGGAGTGTCCAAATTACAAATTCAAAAAGCGTTCCATGGCGTCGATCACGCCACGCGCAAACGTCACAAAAACATTTCCTAGATCGTATAGAAACCGGATCAAATCAAGAAACGTAGTGCTTCTTCGGTTCTTAATCTCTCGGTTTTCCGGGCCTATCTTCTTCGGGAACAGGCGGCTCCGGACGTTCCGGTTCTTCCGGAAAAGGTGGCTCTGGTCTACGACCTTCCGGTTCTTCCGGAAACGGTGGTTCGGGACGCCATTCTTCCGGTTCCCATTCCTCCGGTCCAACCGGATACGGCGGTTCGGGCCCTTCCGGTCCCCATTCTTCAGGTCCTACCGGATACGGCGGTTCCGGTCTTTCCGGGCCCCATTCTTCAGGTCCTACCGGGTATGGTGGTTCAGGGCGTTGCGGCCCCCATTCTTCCGGCCCTTCCGGAAACGGTGGTTCGGGATGGGTGGGTTCAAACGGTGGACGCGGTTTGCGGTCATATATTATTGTCGGTCTCGGTATTTCCGGTCTTTCTGGACGCGGTCTTTTTGGTCCATGTCCTATCGGAGGATGTGGGTGCCGGGGTCCGTGTGGCCCTTTCGGTCCTGGCCCTATCGGAGGATGTGGGAATCGTGGTCCGTGTGGCCCTCTCGGCCCTGGTCCTATCGGACGCGGTCCGTGCGGTCTTCTCGGTCCTGGTCCTTCCGGGTGTGGTCCCCTCGGTCCGTGTGGTTCTCTAGGTTCCGGCCCTTCTGGACGCGGTTCTTGTCTTTCCGGACCTGTCGGCTCAAACGGCGGGCGAGGTCTACGACCCTGCGGGGCTTCCGGGCCTTCCGGAGACGGTCTACGTTCTTCCGGACGTTCCGGCTCAGGTCTACGGGGTTGTGGTTCGCGTTCACCGGCAAACGGTGGTCTTGGTCTTTCTGGGGCTTTACTCATTTTTCTTGTCACTCTCCAATCTTCTAAAATGGTTTCTAAGTAGTCGTATAAATTCAGCTGTTCTTCATAAGTCAGTGGATAGAACAAGTCATCCTTTTCTTTTTCTTTCGCGTATTCTACGGCGATCTTTTGTCCCAGATCGGTAAGCTTTAAGTCGTATACTCTACGGTCACGTTCGTTCGGAACGCGGCTGATCAACTCCGCGTACTCGAGCTTGTGAACGATCTCGCTGACCGAAGCCGGGGTCACGCCTAAGATTCTGGTGAGCTCTCTTTGCGTGATGTCGCCTTCGTTTAAAATCGTCAGGATTTCTTTTTGAACCACTTTGTCTTTAGGCCCGGCGTTTAAATACCGACCTATTTCCCTTAAGTCTAAGACCAATTCCTGTTCTAGTTCGACCGGATCTATGGTATCCTCTATAACAGGTCTATCCTCAGACTTAGGTTCACGTTTTTCAGGGACGGGAGGCTTATTCCCGTCTAAGTGATCTTTTGGCCGGTCAGTCTTCAACTCTTCAATTTTTGGCCGGTCTTCTTTTTTTGGTCCGCCTTTTTCCCTATCGTCGGGCTTTTTGGGCTTATCTTTCTCTTTTAGATCTCTGGGTGGACCAGCGCCGAGTCTCTCACGGTCTTCTTTTGGCTTGTGAAGTTCGTTTTCTTTTACCTCAACGTCTTTTAAACCTTCCGGTTTCATGGTGACCTCCTTATTTAAATTTGTTTTGGTACCTAAATTATATAATATCCAAAAAATTTGTAAAGTACCTAAATAATAATTTTTTTTGAAAAAATTGTATAATACCAGTAACAACTACTATTGGAGGTTACGATGGTAAAAGATCACGAACGCGCGGTCGAAGCGAGCAAAGAATCGATCAAAAAAGAACGCGACGAGCTCCGCTATAAGATCGGCGCTCTCCAACGAAAAATCAAGGAGCTAAAGATCCCGGTCATGATCATAATGGACGGCTGGAGCGCCGCGGGCAAAGGCTCGATCATCAACGAACTCATGATCCCGCTCGATCCCCGCAGCTTTGTCGTCTATAACGAAAGCAGGCAAACCCACGAGATCCGAAACCGGCCGTTTTTGTTCTACTACTGGACCCACTCCCCGGCCAACGGTCAGATCGTCACGTTTGACTCGTCTTACTATCAACAAGTTTACGCCCGCACCAAAAAGGATGATATCCCCGTCGATAAACTCATCGACCAGATCAACCAGTTCGAAGAAAGCATGTACAACAACGATACGGTCATTGCGAAATTCTTCATCAACATCAGCCAAAAAGAACAAGCCAAGCGCCTGACCCGTATTGAAAACGACCCCATCGCCTCGTGGCAGGCCACGAAAAAGGACTGGGCGGAAAACGAAAACTACGAACAGATCGAAGAACAGTGGGACGATATGATCTCGAAGACCAACACGGAGCACTCGCCGTGGTATATCATCAACGGCAAGAACCGCAAAATGGCGGCCGTAGAAGTCTTAAAGATCTTAGTCGATACGCTCCAGGCGGAAGTCGACAAACGCGAAGCGCAAAAACCTCAAAAACTGCGTCCGCTGATCAAAGTAAAAGACGACAAACCGGTCGAGTCCCCGTTAAACGTTTTTAACCCGGAAGATACGATCCCACAGTCGCTTTATAAGCCGATCATCAAAGAATACCAGGCCGAACTTCGAAACCTCGAGTATATGGTCTTTCGTAGAAGGATCCCGGTCGTACTCGCTTTTGAAGGGTTTGATGCGGCCGGAAAAGGCGGCGTCATCAAACGCGTGGCCAAAAACCTCGACCCCAGAGGCTACCGCGTCTACCCGTCTTCGGCCCCGACGGACGTCGAAAAGGAACACGACTGGCTGTGGCGGTACTGGAACGCGGTCCCAAAACGCGGCCACTTCAGTATTTTTGACCGAACCTGGTACGGAAGGGTTTTGGTTGAACCGATCGAAGGTTTCCTCTCGGAAAAAGACTACCAACTAGCATTTGGCCAGATCCGTGACTTTGAAAAACAACTCACGGACTTCGGAACCGTTATTTTAAAGTTCTGGATGAACATCTCCGACGAAGAACAGCTCAAGCGCTTTGAGGACCGGCAAAACAACCCGGAAAAACAGTGGAAGATCACCGAAGAAGACTGGCGTAACCGCGAAAAACGCAACGAGTACATCGTCGCGGCCGACCGTATGTTTGAAGAGACCTCGACAAAAAAAGCGCCCTGGATCATCATCAACGGCGACGACAAACGTTACGCCCGTACAAAGGTCATCTCTGAAATCATTCATTCCCTCAGAAAAGCTACTAAATTTTAAATTTTCCAAAAAAATAGCCGAAGCGGATGCTTCGGCTATTGCTTGAAATTCTATGAAAAAACTTTATTTAATTTTAATCCCACTTCTCTTAGTGTTCATCCTTGCTGCCTGTGACGCCGAAGACGATAAGGCGGGCCCGAAAGAAAAACAAAGCTCGTCTTCCTCAGAAGAAGAAATGAGCGAAGCTTCTACTTCCGGAACTTCTGACAGTTCTACTTCTTCGGACGCCGCGGCCCTCATCGGAAAATGGCACACGACCTACCGACTCGATGACATTGAATACGACATCACGCTAACGCTCGACTCAGAGGATGACTTCACCTACGACG
>CANRHG010000117.1 GCA_947630385.1 uncultured Eubacteriaceae bacterium | reverse complement strand
ACGGGGAGGTCTTCGTCACCGACGACGGTGCCGAGACCGACCTGGATCTGGGCCACTACGAGCGCTTTATCGACGAGAGCCTGGATGAGTACAGCAACGTTACGACCGGTAAAGTCTATTACAACGTTATCGAAAAGGAACGACACGGCGATTACAAAGGAAAGACGGTACAGGTCATTCCACACATCACCGACGAGATCAAGTACAACATCTTAAAAGCGTCCGAGTCGCAACAGGAGCCGGACGTGATCATCACCGAGATCGGAGGCACCGTCGGGGACATCGAATCACAGCCCTACCTCGAAGCTATACGGCAGCTGCGGGCGGATCTCGGACCGGAAAACGTGGTCTACCTTCACGTCACGCTTTTGACCTATCTCGGAAAAGCTGGCGAACTAAAGACCAAACCGACGCAACACTCGGTCAAGCAACTGCTTAGCCTTGGGATCCAACCCGACGTGCTCGTGCTGCGTTCGGAACTGGATTTTGACGAGGACATCAAACGCAAGATCAGCAGCCTCTGCAACGTACCGAAAGAAGCGGTCATCGCCAACTACGACGCCAACGAACTCTACGAAGTCCCGCTCATGCTCGAACAACAGGGACTGGCGGACGTCATTTTAAATAGCCTACACCTGGAAAACAAGGACCCCGACTTAAAGGAGTGGAAACAACTCGTCACCAAAGCCAAGACCTTAAACGGGAAAGTCACGATCGCACTCGTCGGAAAATACGTCGAGCTTCACGACGCCTACCTTTCGGTAGCCGAAGCGCTCAGGCATTCGGGGATCGATTTTGAAAAACAGGTCGACATCAAGTGGATCAACTCTGAAGACGTGACCGAAGAAAACGTCGAACGTTTCTTAAAAGACGTCGACGGACTGGTCGTTCCGGGAGGGTTTGACAACCGTGGCATCGACGGAAAGATCCAGGCGATTCGTTACGCCAGGGAAAACGCTCTACCGTTTTTGGGCCTTTGCCTGGGACTACAACTGGCCGTCGTGGAATACGCGAGGAACGTACTCGGCCTTAAAGAAGCCGACAGTACCGAACTGAGCCCCGATACGCCCTATCCCGTCATCGACATGATGGAAGAGCAAAAAAAGCTCGAAAACATCGGCGGCACGATGCGCCTTGGCGCGTACGATTGTCACCTGATTAAGGTGAGCCTGGCCGAAAAACTTTACGGCACCGACGAGATCAGCGAACGCCACCGCCACCGCTACGAAGTCAACAACGAATACATACCGGCGCTTGAAGAAGCCGGACTTAAATTCAGCGGCTATTCTCCGAACAAGGCCCTGGTGGAGATGATCGAACTCGAAGACCATCCGTTCTTTATCGCGACCCAGGCGCATCCGGAGTTTAAGTCCAGACCCAACCGGCCGCACCCGCTCTTTAACGGGCTCGTCGAAGCGGCCATCGAATATAAAGATAAGAAGAAAAATGAGTTCTGATTTAAACCTAATCGACGTCTGTTGTGCCGTTCCGGAGGTTCACCTGGCCGACTGCCAGAAAAACCGCGAAGAGATCTATAAGTTGATCAAAGAAAACCGGGACAGCGCGATCATCGTCTTTCCGGAACTCAGTTTGACCGGCTACACCTGTGGCGATCTGTTTTTTCAAAGCTCATTAATTGGCGCGGCTAGGGACAACCTGCTAAGGCTCGCGGATCAGACCAAAAGCATCCGCTCGCTAATTGCCGTAGGCCTTCCTATAAGCTTTAAAGGAAAACTCTACAACTGCGCTTGTCTGTTTCAACAGGGAAAGATCCTAGCCGTCATCCCAAAGACCCACATCCCGGAAAACAGGGAGTACTACGAAAAACGCTGGTTTAGCAGTGGAAAAGATATCGATACCGAAATCGATCTCGGCGGTCCCGTCCCGTTTACGTCAAAACTCTTACTCTATGACGGCATGGACCGGGAATTTATGCTCGGCGTAGAGCTTTGCGAAGATCTTTGGGCTCCCGACCCGCCGAGTACTAGACTTGCCCTTTCGGGGGCGGTCTGCATCCTAAATCTTTCGGCCAGCAACGAGACGATCGCCAAAGATTATTACCGGACACAACTCATTGAAAACCAGAGCGCAAGACTTAACTGTGCCTATCTTTACGCTTCGAGCGGTTACGGCGAGTCGACGCAGGATCTGGTCTTTAGCGGGGACGCGGTCATCGCGGAAAAAGGCGTGATCCTGGCCAAGAGCGAACGCTTTGTAACGCGGTCGTTTTCGCTTTCTGCCCAGATCGACCTTGATCTACTGCTTAACGACCGTCGCGTCCAATCGAGTTTTGAATTAAAAGATTTCGGGTATAAAGAAATTCCCTTTAAACTCTATAAGAGCAAAGACCTAAAGCGTAAGTACGCCAAGCACCCGTTTATTCCGGAAGAAGGCGAAGGGCGCGACCGGACGAGCCGGGAGATCATCGACATCCAGACGATGGGCCTGGGAAGCCGGGTCAAAAAGCTCGGGGATACGAAGATGGTCGTCGGCGTCTCGGGAGGGTTGGACTCAACACTGAGCCTGTTAATTGCCCGTAACGTCTGCGACAAGTTCGGGCTCGACCCGAAAAACATCCTGGCGGTCACGATGCCGGGTTTTGGAACGACGGACCGGACCTACACAAACGCGCTCGAGCTCATCGATTTAATCGGTGCTACCCGCTACGAGATCCCGATTAGTGATGCCGTAAGCCTTCACTTTAGGGACATCGGGCAAAACCCGGAAAAGCACGACGCAACCTACGAAAACGCTCAGGCCAGAGAAAGAACGCAGATTCTAATGGATCTGGCCAACAAAGAAGGCGGGATCGTCGCGACGTACAACGGCGATCACATGTCGATGTACGGCGTAAACGCCGGCGTACCGAAGACCTTGATCCGCCACCTGATCCGCTACTACGCGAGGGAGAACCCACAGTACGAAGATTTACTGGAAGACATTTTAAATACACCGGTCTCTCCTGAACTCTTACCGCCGGATAAAGACGGAAAAATTGCCCAAAAAACGGAAGAAAAAGTCGGTCCCTACGAACTGCACGATTTTTTCCTTTATTCTTTTTTACGAAACGCCTACGCGCCGGAAAAGATCTACGCGATCGCCTGCGACGTCTTTGAAGGCGATTATAGTCCCGAAGAGATTTTGAAGTGGCTTCGCGTGTTTTACCGGAGATTCTTTTCCCAACAGTTTAAACGCAGCACGCTCCCGGACGGACCGAAAGTCGGTTCGGTCTCGCTCTCACCGAGAGGGGACTGGCGCATGCCAACGGACGCCGATGCGGAGGAGTTTTTAAAAAATCTAGAAAAGGTTGAAGCATCAATAACGAACTAACCTTAAACGATATCTTCGACATGAAGGTATGGCAGGAGATTCAAAACAGTTTTGCCGAAGCCACGGGTTTTGCCGCGATCATCGTCGACAAAGACGGAACGCCGCTACTGGATTACAGCAATTTTTGCCAGTACTGCTTAGAAATACGTAAGACCGATAAGATCGCAGACTGCTACCTGTCCGACGCCAGCGGGGGAAATCTAGCCAGCGAGACAAAAAAGCCGGTCGTCTACCGCTGCCACGGCGGTCTGATCGACTTTGCCGTACCGATCATGGTCAACGGACAATACCTGGGCGCGATCCTCGCCGGACAAACGCGAATCGATGACTCTGAAAACGACCAGCTCGATTTTGAGACGATCGTAAAGACCGATCCCAAGGCGACGCCCCTGTACGAGAGCTCAGATAAGATGAACGAACTCTATAACAGCATCCCGGTCAACCCCCTCGAGCGGGTCAAAGCGGCCTCGAACCTGTTGTATACGCTAGCAAACCATCTCGTGGAGATGAAACTGGTCAATCACATGCAACAGGAACTGCACGAAAAAGAGATCGAGCTCTCCGAAGAGACCCGCGTACGCAGCGAAGTCGAAGCGGCCTTAAAAGAAGCGGATCTGAAGGCGCTCGAAGCCCAGGTCAACCCGCATTTTTTGTTTAACGTCCTAAACACGATCAGCCGGATCGCACATATTGAAAACGCTTCCAAGACCCAGGACATCATCTACGATTTTTCGGATCTGATGCGCTATACCTTAAAGCGGAGTTCACTCGAGGCGGTCACCCTGGAAGAAGAGTTTGAGCACATAAAAAATTATCTGAACATCCAAAAGGTGCGCCTGGAAGACCGGCTGGAGTCCGTCATCGAGATCGATCCCGGTTGTAAAGAAGTTTTCTGCCCACCCATGATCGTACAGCCATTTGTCGAAAACGTTATTAATCACGTGATCGAACCCCGAAGTATCGGAGGGAAGATCAGAATCAAAGCAAAAGATCTGGAAGACGAAGTCGTCATCACGATCGAAGACAACGGAGAGGGGATCCCGGACGATAAGATTGAACGGCTCCTTAGTGGTACGTATACCTCGGATTCCCGCTCGACGGGACTCGGCATTGTCAACGTTAATAAACGCCTGAAGTATTATTTTGGACCGGAACACGGAATTAAGATTGAACGCTCGCCGCTCGGAGGAGCGATGATCGTCATGAGAATTCCCAAAGATTCGCTAGAAGGATAGAGATATGTTTAAAATTGAAGTGGTTGAAGACGAACGTCTGGAACAAGAAGCCATCTGCCAAATGATCGAAAACAGCGAAGAGAATTGGAAAATCGTAGCTACGGCCAGTTCCGGGCCGCAGGCGTTGGATATGTTTGAAGAAGCCGATCCGGATATCATCCTGCTCGATATCCACATTCCGGAAATCGACGGTCTTGAAGTCTTACGTCAGATCAAGAAAAAAGATCCTTTTAAACGCGTGATCATCATCACCGCTTTTGATGAATTTGATTTCGCCCACCAGGCCATCAAAGCCAAAGTGGACGACTTTCTTCTAAAGCCGATCCGCCCGCAACAGCTCTACGAAGCGGTTCGTTCGGTCAGCCAAACGATCAAAAGCAGCGAAGAAGAAGAGTTGGATGAAAAGCGCAAGCTCGTCCTATATGAGGTCGTACATAAAAACTACAGCAAGACCCGTAAAGCGCTTCAAAACTACATCGATACGCTTTACCAGCGCGCGGGAACGGACTTAATAAGGGTCCAGTCGGAAACGCAGCGTTTTTTAAGCGAGCTCAACGAAGCGACTAAGGATATCTGTAAGATCCCCGTACCGGACGCAAGGAAACTTCTTCGCGTCGGACCGGAAACGTATAAAGACCGCTACCAGCTTTACATCGAGCTCAAGCGGATCGTCGACCGCATCTTTGACATCATCATCGATCAGGATCGCGACAGCCGTAACACGATGGAAGGGATCTTAAATTACATCGACCGCAACTGCCATAAAGACATCTCGCTCAACCAGGTCGGAAATTACGCCAACATGTCGAGTTACTATCTATCGAAGATCTTTAAGAAAGAAACCGGCGTAAATTTCGTAACCTATCTGACCGACCGAAAGATCGAGTTGGCCAAAGACATGCTCGTCTACACGGATATTCCGATCATCAACATCGCACTCGAGCTTTCGTACCATGAACCGAATTATTTTTCGAAAGTCTTTAAAAAATCCACGGGTGTGACTCCGACGGAATACCGAAAACAAAAGAAGAAACTAGACCAATAGAAAGCCTGCCTTTGAGGCAGGTTTTTTGCTGCATAAAAAACTTAACTGGTTCTCCTTTATTTTCGTTGATTGATTTCTGACATCATCAAATACGGATTTGGCTGATGATCTTTCTTTTGAATCAGAATCTAATCTTTTTGCTTCTAAAAGTTTTTCATCAATATTTTGAGTGATTCGCTCAAATTCATTGATGCTTATAAGAACCATGGTTTTATGTTCGTTTTCTTTAAGATAGACCGGTTCTCCTTTATTTATAATTTTTTTATTTCCGTTAAATTATTTTTTAAATCAGATACGGATCTAATTTGAATCATTTTACCTCCATAAAATTTTTAAAGTTTTTATGAAAATGAAAAGATCACGTCAATATAAGCCGCGTCTTGTCGCAACTAGACGAGCAGACCGTTTTGATCCACGACCACGAAGTCGGGCTCTACCATTTTGTTTCCCAACATAGCGAATGTCACGTCCATCTTAAAAGAGATCTATAGCGGATCGAAGAAGAAA
>CANRHG010000116.1 GCA_947630385.1 uncultured Eubacteriaceae bacterium | reverse complement strand
CAAGGATCTAATTAAATTTTCTTTAACTCACTCTCAGAAGGCCGTTATTTGCGCTATAATGCCCAGATAATTCATTATTTTTTAAGTTACTTTTATTTACTCCATTTTTTTTCAGATGAAAATTTAAACGTTTTATTTTATAATACATCTTAAAATTCTTCTTTTGGGGGCTGTAAGGATGTATTCGCGGTATGAAAAAGCTAAAATCTTGAAACAAATGGAGATTGAAGGAGTAGATAAGACTTCTGAAAAGACTGGAATTACTAAACAAGATCTATATTTATGGAAAAGCAAAGCCATACAATTTAGTAATATTCTTAATGATGAGGGCGATACAATGTCAAGATATGAAATGGCGATTCGAATAAGAGATCTTGAAAAGGATTTAAAGAAAGTGGAGAGTGATTATACTATTCTTAATACTTTTATGGAAAAATACAATTTTTTTGAGATTATTTCAAAAAGCGAACGCTACCGATTTATTCAAAGCCAGTCTGATAAGTATAAAGTAAATCAATTATGCTCAGTTTTACATGTTACAGCTCCAAGTTACTATAATTTTATTAACACAAAAGAGTAAATATTTGTTTCGAATTTGAGAAAAAAAGAAGAAATAATAAAACGCTTAATAGAAAAAAGTTAGACAAATGACTCAAATTAAATTGTGGTTCTACTTATGGTTCCCTTTTTATGAACTGTTAAAAGCGTAAATTCAACAAAAAATCCGTCTCTTTTATTCAAGAGACGGATTTGTTTGTTGTTATTCTATTTCTTTTAGATTCTAAGCACATCACAACTTCGTTTTTAGAAGAATCATAAACATGAGTGTAAGTATTCAAAGTCATATCTACTTTTTCATGTCCTAGTCGATCAGCAACTAAATTTGGAGTAAAACCTTCATGAGCTAATAATGAAGCATGAGAATGTCTTAGATCATGTATTCTAATTTTTGGGATTCCGGCTTTATCGGCGTATTTCTTTATTGTATTTCCTAAAGTTGATGAACAAAAAGTAAATACTCTTTCATCCTTTTTTAGTTTACGACGACTAATAATTTTTTCGATTGGATCAAGTACAAACTTAGGAACTGGTACAATTCGAGCACTCTTTTTAGTTTTAGGAGGTGATATAAGATTTTTCTCTTTTACTCTAGTATAGGATTTGTTTACATTAATTGTACAATTTAAAAAATCAAAATCTTCTGGAGTTAAGGCTAAGAGTTCTCCTATTCTAAGACCTGAATAAAACAAAGTTACTACTGCAATACGTTGGTCTAAACTTTTATTTCCAACTGCATCCAAGAATTTTTGCAGATCTTCGACAGTCCAAATTACTCGTTCTTTAGGTTTTTGTGATCCTATACTTCCGGCTTTAATACAAGGATTTTCTTTTAAGTTACAATATTTTACTCCGTAGTTAAATAACGTATTTAACTGATTGTTGATTCCTTTAAGATAAGAAGGAGTATAGGGTTTACCATCCTTGTTGCGATATCTTAATAATTCGTTTTGCCAATCTCTGATATTTTTCGGGGTGATATCGCAAATTAAATAATCTCCAAAATAAGGAAGTATTTTAGTTTCGAAAATATTTTTCTTGTGTTCATACGTTGATTCTCTTATACGGTTCTTAATGTCTTTAAAATATTCATCGACGAAATTACTGAAGTTTAAAGTTACGTCATCAGCATGATTCATTAAAAATTCGCGTTCATACTGAAGTGCATCTCTTTTACGTAGAAATCCACGTTTTCTTTTCCTTTTCTTTTCGCCTTTATAATTGATGTAATAAAACTGTGCAGTCCAAGTTTTTCGTTCCTTATCTTGTATTGCTGGCATTTTTTCACAACGCAGATCATAACGATCCGCTTTTCTCCAAATTTATTCAAATCAATAAGTTATTTGACTTATCGGATTCGTTAATTGAATAATATCGCATTTCTTTTGAAAGGATGTTACAAACTTGTAAATTTTTAAATTTCTTTAAGAAACCTTAAAAAAATTTAAGATTTAATTTCCAACAGAAAATTTGATTAAAACTCAGGTAAGTTTAAGAAATTAATTTGAGCGTTCAGATTATCTTCTAAAATTAAACAAAGAGATTTTAAGAAAAATTCGCTCCTAAAGGCTTTAAAGTCCGGTTTTCTGGAAGCAAAACTAAGTTTCGAATTCTACCCAGAAGATCTGTATTTAGTGTCTTTTTCCCGGTTGGCTAAATATTCATTGACGCGTCCGTAATAAACCCGTAAAAATTTGGCGGCTCCGGCGATCATATAGACGCGGTACGGCTTGTTTTCTTTACGTTTTTTATCGAGGAAATCGTAGACGGCTGTGTCCTCTTTGGGTGGATGCGTCAACAATGCCTGCATTACGTTGAACAGGCTGTGACGTAGGTAGGCATCACCATGTTTTGAGGTTTGATTGCTCTTTTTGTCAAATTGTCCGGACTGGTTCGCTCCCGGATCGATCCCGGCATAAGCGACAACCTCAAACTCTGGCACCTTTTTAGCTTCGGCGATCAACAGCTTGTCGTAACCGTCGACCTCTTCTAAAGCCGTACGGACCCGTTTGACGGCCTTTTTGACGATTTTTCGGACCGTCGAATTCTTTTGTAGGGTCGGCCAAACGCTTTGGGCGTAGTCGTAAAGTTGGTCCGCTTTGGCCTGGTAGAATTTATAACCCTTTATTGAACAAAAATTCCGGTATTTTTCGCTAAAATCCTCGGGAGTTAGGGACGTGATCGTCTCCGGATGCCAGAAGACGTCCAGAAAATCCACCCACTTTTCGTTAGGTTTATGAGAACATTTGCTGAATTGTTCATTGATCTGTGGAAAAACGCGGTCCGTAAGTGAGATCAGATTGTTGATAACGGACGTTTTATGATCCACAGAAAGTTGTCTTTGATGGTTTAAAATCTTTAATTCGTCGCGCTGTTGGTTTTCGTTCATGGTTTAAAAATTGAAGTTATGGTAGAAATGGAACTAATAAACAAGCTTAATTATAAGCTTTAACGGAAGACGGTGGTTTTACATTGAGAGGTTGGCCAAATTTAAAACCTCGATAACGATAATTTAATTCTTATTTCGAAATCTTCTTAGTAATCAATAATGAGTGATTATTGATTACTGTATAGTATTTTTGATTAAATTTATTTTCTGTTATATAACGGTAAAGGCGCATTTGACTGTTTTTAACCAGTTTAGACAGTGGCTTTATGATTGTATTTCTTACATAGGGTACTATCTTTATTATATTTTAACGTAATTACAAAAATTATTATCTGATCAGTAATCAAGGATAACTACAGAAACCGCTTTTCTAGAGAGGAAAAATTAATGAACTTAGTAGAATTTTCATTGAATGGACAGATTATCTTACCGATTGAAATTCAACGTTTTCTAAAATTAAAAGCTGGTGACAAAATTTTATTTTCTGAAAGTGATGATGGAGAAATTATAATTAGTAACGCTTCTGCGAAAGCTTTAGACAAAGTTCAGAAAGCTTTTAAAGGAGTAGCTGAAATATTAGGAACTTCAAGTGAAGATGATATACAGGATTTGGTTGACGAAGTTCGATATGGTAAGAAATAAGTAATTCGTATTTTTAGGGAGGGTTCACTTTTCCTCGTGTAATTTAGCTAGTTTCAGCTCTAAAAACCTTGATAGGTTAGCGTAAAAAAGTAAAGAGTAAAATCAAAGTTTAAACTTTAAGAAAAATTCTGTAAGGGAATATAAAAATATCTGGGATTTCAAATGATTACAACCGAAAAAGGAATCCCAGACATTCGAATTTATTATCCTAGTTTAACTTATTCGATTAACTAAATCTATAAAATATTGAAAATTTTGCGCAGTGAAAAGAAAACTTCTTTATTTCAATCAGAATATCACAACAAAAAATTAGAAATTTAGTTTAAAGAGGTAAGGAAATCTAAATATTTTCCAGTAAAAAAGTCTCTTTAGTGAATTAAGTAAAAAGAGCAAATTCTTATCTGGGCATTATAGCGCAATTAACGACCTTTCTGAGTACAATCTAATAAGAATTATGAAGACTAGAATAAATAAATTCTAAAATAGACCTGATTAGGAAACTTAGGAAAGAAAGCATGATGCAAAATTCCTGGGAAGGGTGTTTTTAAGAACGGAATTTTGGTATAATAACAGAAAGAAAAGAGGCGCCTAATGGCCGTCTTAAAGTGCTTATACTAGCTGTCTAATTTTTTGGCTTTGAATTAGGCAGCTGTTTTTTTCAAAGTTTTTTAATTGTTCCAAAATCGGAATCAAAGCCTGTTTTAAAGATTAAAACCTTGGTATAATAGTTATAGAAAAAGAAAGGCATTTATAAACGCCTCTGAATTAAGTTATTAAAGCCTCATTCAGAATTTACGCGTTGAATTAGGCTTGTTGTCGTCGGACTCAGAATCATCCTTTTTTTCTGAGTCCTTTTTTAATGCTTTAATTAAGCTAATCGTCTTTATTACCATTAAGACGAAAATCATGATCAAAATCATAAGAACCGCCAAAATGCATAAAAAGATTAAAGCTTCAAAAGCAAATGTCACATTCACTACCTCCTTTCTAACATAATTACGAACTTCTTAGCCGAAAAAATATTAGATTCAGAGGCGCCTAATGTAAATGCCTCCCTCATTATTTTAAATTATCTGACCTATTTGTACAATAAAGACAAATGAAAATAAAGAACCGGAGCCAAAACTTATCTCAAATAACAGGCAAGTTTTGGTTCCGGTTTTTATTTTGCAGAAAAACTCCTTATAGATTGAAGAAAACAGATAAGAACTTCGTTAAATAAAAATAGTCCGAAAAGCTAAGAGTAGAAAAAGTATTCTTTCTTAGCTTTCGGACCAGATTAAGAAAAAAAGAAAATTTTGTTATTTGGACGGCTCCAGATAAAGAGCCGCCCTTTTATTTATTAAGAAGAACGGAGGGCTCCGCTTTTTATCACCAAGATCTACGGTTCTTCTTAAAAACAAATTAGCTTAAGCTGGTACGATTTGGACCTGGATGGCTTCAAGTGCGAGGTTTTGACCGGTAGTTCCGGCGGTCTGTCCCTGAGACGTCCAATCCTGCCAACCGTAGTTTTGTCCGTGGACCCGGTACTGGATCCGGTAGTTCGAAGCATTAGGCCCTGTAAGAGTCATGCTCACGGCCTGGATCTGGAGATTTTTCCCCATCGTTCCGGCGTAAGTCCCATCGGCGACGCCATTGATCCAACCGATATCGGTAACGTGGACGTTCGTGACGACCTGCACTCCTTCAATCGGAGAGGAAACTCGGATTCCTTCAAGGCCCAAGGCCTGTCCCTGGGTCCCAGAGATCTCACCATCGAATACGGTCGGTGTGTTGAAGCCTAGGTTCTGGCTGTAGGTGACGTAAGCTACCTGTTTGTCCAGAGACTGGACCGCATCCATCCAGCTGTAGGTCGTCGCACTAATTAAAGAGCTCGTCTGGCCGTTGGCGTAGACGTGGATCTTGATCGTATCGGCATCGATGTAATGCGTATTGACCGGTGTATCGTTGACCGGGAAGGAATAAGTAAAGGTGTTCGACCCGGAAGATAGAGGATTGACCACTTTACAATCCATATCGCTCTGGTCGGGTTGTGACCACGTAAAGACCGAGACCGAATTGGCCGGAGCTACAGCTGAAAGGGCCGGGTTCGGTGAGACCGTGACCGAGACCGTGTAAGAGTCCGGATCGGCGGCGGTGATTGTCGGAGTTCCAACGAAATCGTTGTTGGATACGATGACCGTAACCGAAGCACTCACGTCTCCTATGGTAGCCGTTATAACCGTTTCACCTTCAGCAACCGCTGTAACGGTAGCTTCATTCGGATTTTTCACATTTTCTCCAACCGTAGCTACGCTCGGAACACTTGAGCTCCAGGTAACGTACCCGCTGGAACCTTCCGGAAGAACCGTGGCCGTAAGGGTTTCGGAAGTCTTCTGTCCCGCTGAAGTTGACAGATAAACCGGACTCGTCGGGCTGATTGTAACCGAAGTCGGCGTTACCGGTTCAGTAACCGTGACGGTCCCGCTTCCTTGATAGACCTGGCCGGCCTCATCCGTATAGGTCGCCGTGACGGTCGTTGTTCCGGCTGCAATCCCTTTCATCGTGACCATATATTGG